>CAYGDJ010000061.1:0-1387 GCA_964348625.1 uncultured Candidatus Saccharibacteria bacterium
TCATTTGAATTGCCTCATTTTTTAACCCCGTCAAGTAACGAGATTACTTGATAACCATATTCGTCTACATCTTCCTTAGGGAACAATTCTAGATCCTTTGTTTTAAGAACAAATCCAACTTTTTTGCGCAACTCCCTACCAGTATAGTTTCCACTTTTATCAACTTCTCGAAGAACTAAAGTGTCACCCTGTTCACATTTCCAATCAGCTAGTCGCAATTCAAACGTCTTATCACCGTTCAGTACATGATTGAAGTATTGCGATAATGCTTTTTTTTCAATCACTCTGTTCATTTGAATTGCCTCATTCTTGCTACAATCGCAAACTGCATGAAGTAATTTTCTAGACCCAAATCAACCCTGTCTGTAATAATAGATTCTACGAATAATTCACGGGCTCGCAGCAGCTCTCTTTTTCGTGCTTCTCCGGACATCACAGGAGATGTCAGTGTTGCGTCGAATAGGTCTAGGCCCCTGTAGAAAGCTGCCGTAGTATCTTGTTTGTTACCCGCCCGCTTTGCTTTCATTGCTCTTCCAACCTCAGAACCGATGTTCCCAAGCTGGTTAAATATATCCAGACGACTCCACGCAACATGGTCAAATTCATGCCTAATCATGTACTACTCCATCGATGATGTCAGTGATTTTTTGTCGAATCTTAGGGTCAAGTACATCTCTTGAAGGATTTTCCCTTGGATCTATATTTATCATGGAATCAAATTCGATAAAGTCAGGACTCTTGTACAACTCGGGTTTGAGATTTATGCCCCAAACATCTCTTTGTTTTGATCCCTGATCGATCAGACTTGCTTCGCCGTCCGCGTGCATTTCCATGTCAATAATGACAACCTCTTTGGCAATGTCTACGTCTGCCTTTACCAAACTGCCGTACATTCTCTGAGCCATTTCTTTGAGCTCTTTAACTGAAATTTTATCAACAATTTTCATGAAAACTGCCTCAAGAAGTCTAGTTTGGCGGATTCGAAGTGGCGGATGTCTTCTATACCGTATTTCATCAACACTAGGCGGTCTATTCCCACGCCCCAGGCAAAGCCAGTGTAGACAGTCGGATCGATTCCGGCCATCTTCAGGACATTTGGATGCACCATGCCGCAACCCAGTAGTTCCAGCCAATCGTCTTCGTGACGGTCAGCTTTGCGCAGTGATTTTGGTCGGCTTATAGCAAACTCAAAGCTCGGTTCAGTAAATGGGAAATAAAACGGCTGGGTCTTGACCCGTAACTCCTGTTGATAATATTCCTCCAGAAAGCTCTTAAGCGTGGCGATCAAGTGGCCGACGTGGATGCCCTTTCCAACATAGACACCCTCCAACTGGTAGAAGGTGTGCTCGTGTGTCGCATCCAGGTCTTCGTTGCGGAATACCCGACC
>CAYGDJ010000061.1:1487-3968 GCA_964348625.1 uncultured Candidatus Saccharibacteria bacterium
ATATCGAGGATATTGTCCAGTTCGGTCATCAGTGGGTGCTTGCTCCCCATATCAACCGGCAAGAGCGCCGGGCGTTTGTCAGCCGAAACATTGGTGTCAAATGGGGCCGTCACATCGATAGGTGGCAAGCTGTCAACTGTTGACTGTTGGCTGTCAACTATCTTTTGGAGTTCGTGCTTCAAAAGATTTATTTCCTTGCCAAACTCCGCCCGCTTGTCGGCCGGCAGCGTCGGAATCTCAGCATAGAGCGCCTTTAGCTCAACGGCTTTGAGGATATCGGCTTTGTTTTGTAATTCCCCCAAGCGATTTTTCAACGTTTGGTAGGCGTCAGCAATCTTTTGATTGTTGTAGGACATGAGAAGCAGTATACCACCCCTATAGCTGCTTATAAAACTTCTGGATTCTCGCCGTAGCCACGAGCGGTTAGGCTATACTGTTATGCATATGGATGACGCGTCCTCTTTGTTGGAAAGTGCCAAATCAGTCCTTGAGATGAACGACCAGGGCACTCACACTGTGCCGACACATGACGGCCTCTATCCACATCAGTGGTTGTGGGATAGTTGTTTTGTCAGCATCGGGCTCAGACACCTAGACGTTGAACGAGCCCAACAAGAAATCCTCAGCTTATTCCGCGGCCAATGGTCCAACGGCATGTTGCCAAACATCATCCACGGTACGCATAAACACGCTCGGGACAGCAACATCTGGCGCTCCTGGCTGAACACCAACGCCCCCGATCACATCAGCACCAGCGGCATTACCCAGCCACCGATGCTGGCTGAAGCCATCGTGCGCATCGGCGAGAAGTTGTCCAAAACCGAGCGCCGTAGTTGGTACAAAACCATCTATCCTGGACTGCTGGCCTACCACGAGTGGCTGTACCGTGAACGCGACCCTCACGCCGAAGGCTTGGTACTGCAGATTCATCCCTGGGAAACCGGCCTGGATAACACACCGCCGTGGATGAGTGAGCTGCACGAACATCAATTAGCCGTCTGGATCCGTGTCGCCAAAAGACTCCACCTCGGCCCATTCCTGAATCTGTTCCGTCGCGACACCAAATTCATTCCGGCCGAACAGCGGCTTGACACCATCGACGCTCTGGCGCTGTACAGCACCCAACGCCGTCTGCGACGCAAAAACTACGACATCAGCCGCATCTTGGCCCATTCGCTTTTCGCCATCGAGGACGTGAACTTCAACGCTATTTTCATCCGGTCCAACCAACTACTGACAGACATCGCCAAAACCATCCGACTCGAACTGCCGGAGGAACTGCGGGAACACATGAAGAAAACCGAGAAAGCCTTTGAACAACTCTGGGATCCTTACGCCTCACAGTATTATTCGCGTGAATTCGTCACCCACCGTTTGCTAAAAACTCCCAGCCTCGGTACACTCCTGCCGCTCTACAGCGGCGGCATTACCAAAGTACGAGCTGGTCAGCTGGTCAAACTGCTAGAGGACGAGCATATCTTTGGCAGTCACTACCCCGTACCGAGCGTGCCGCTAAATTCCGAATGGTTCCATCCGACTGGATATTGGCAGGGACCGACGTGGGTAAACACCAACTGGCTGATCATTGACGGACTGAAGCGTTACGGATTCGACGACCACGCTGCTGCACTGACAGAATCTACGCTGGAGCTAGTCAAGCGATCCGGCTGCTATGAGTATTTTAACCCTCTCGACGGCTCACCAGCCGGCGCGCCTAACTTCAGTTGGACCGCTGCTCTTACAATTGATCTTTTGCAAAACCAAAAGATTTAGAACTACTCGTCATCGTCTTCGTTTGGGCGGTCGAGAAGGAGCGGTTCAACCGATGGGTTGGTGTCGGCGATTTTGACGATGTCCTTGTCGATTTTCTTCAGTTCTTTGTGGGCGTTGTTGTAATGGTTGACTGTGGTGCCCAGACTATTGCCCAATTTGTTCATAAACTGGTCGTAGCTGGCGATATGGCGGCCTAGTTCCCCGACCCGCACCTGGATGTCTTTGGCCTGCTCCTCAATCTGTAAACTACGAAGTCCCTGCAACACGGTTTGCAGATAGGCCAGCAGGGTGGTTGGGCTGACGATGATGACTTTTTTGTCGCGGAAGGCGTATTCTATAAGATCACGCGATGACGTGCCGGACATGCCGATTTTGTTAATCAACAGGTCATAATAAATCGCCTCCGACGGTATAAACATGAACACAAAGTCCATCGTTCTTTCCTTTGGCCGGATGTATTTGGACGTTTCATCAATCCGATTTTTCAGGTCTTTTTTGAATTCTGCGCTATGCAGTGTGCGCTCTTCTGGCGTTTTAGACTCTACCAAGCGGTTGTAATTTTCTAGGCTAAACTTGGAATCGATCGGGATAACCTTCTTGTCCACAAATATAACCGCGTCGACGACCTCGCCATTTTTGAACCCGTACTGCATCTGGAAAATACCTGGCGGCAAGACGTTTTCCAGCACGCTTTCCAGGTATACTTCA
>CAYGDJ010000062.1:0-3885 GCA_964348625.1 uncultured Candidatus Saccharibacteria bacterium
GCACATTGACCTATTCCGGCGATGATTATACTTCCCAGGTTGATAATGGGGTGGTAGTAAGCAGCACCACTCAAGCCATAACCGTAACGGCAACCCTGGATGAATCATTGACCTTTTGCACCGGTACATCCGGTATTACTACCACCAGTTGCACCGGTGCGACTGGATCTACGGCTGCTCTCAATACGCTGAGCGCCAGCTCTACCAATAGCACAACTTCACAGTTTGGCGTTGGCACGAACGCCCAGCTAGGCTATTCGGTCATTGTTATAGGTAACACTCTGACCTCTGGTGCTTTCACAATCAGCGCTTTAGCTAGCCAAACCGTCTCCAGTATTGGCACAGAACAATTTGGTATAAACTTGCGTGATAATGCCACCCCTAATGTTGGCCTCGATCCCGACGGCAGTGGTGATGCTACGCCTACCGCAAACTATAATACAGTTGACCAGTTTCGTTATGTCTCTGGCGATAGCATAGCCAGTGACGCTGAATCAGATCAATTCCGTCGTTTTCACGTTAGTTATATGGCAAACATTGATACCGCTAGCGAAGCTGGTGCCTATAGCACTGTACTGACATATATTTGTACAGCTACTTTCTAGCTTGCGTTTGCTATAATTAACTAAACAGCAAATTAAACACTGGTGGGTGAGGGACAGGGTAAGTATGCGCAGGACTTGGAAAGCTTTAGCAATATCTATTATCGTAACAACATTAGTTGTTCTAACGGCTCTGGTGCCAGCTTCTAGTGTTTTTTCGCAGTCGGCTGGCCAGGGGTTAGAGATTTCTCCACCACTGCTTGACCTGAAAGCCGACCCCGGCCAAGCACTGACCCAGCAAATTCGCCTTCGTAATGTTACCACCCAGACACTAGTCGCACGGGCTCAGTACGATGACTTCGTGGCTAGTGGTGAAGATGGCCAGCCCAAATTACTTTTAGACAATAATACTATCAGTCCGTTCTCTATCAAGGCTTGGCTTAGCAGTATAGAGAACATAACGCTGGCGCCAAACGAACAGAAAACCATCACCTTAACTATTCACGTACCCAAAGACGCTGGTCCTGGTGGACACTACGGGGTCATAAGGTTTACAGGCGCTCCGCCTGAGGTAGATGAAAGCGCGGTCTCGTTGTCGGCCAGTATTGGTACACTGGTGTTGGTCAATGTATCTGGGAATGTCAAGGAAGAAGCCAAAATAGCAGAGCTATTCACCTCTGACAAAAATGCCAAAAAGCGCACCTTTTTTGAATACGGTCCGGTTCTGATAACCGCTCGGATTGAAAACACCGGCAATGTCCATATCCAGCCAAGCGGAGTAATTAGGGTAACAAATATGTTTGGCAAGGAAGTAGCCAGCTATCAGCTTAATCAGAAAAAAGGCAATGTTCTGCCATCTAGCATACGTAAATTTGAGCATACATATGATAAGAAACTATTATTTGGACGTTATAAAATCCAGGCTGACCTAGTTTACGGGGCCGATAACAAAATTATCAGCAGTAACATGACTATCTGGGCGATTCCGTACAAATTGATCAGTATAGCCTTAGGGGTCATCGTCCTGTTAGTCTTCCTTGTTCGTGGCTATAACCGATATATCTTAAAACGAGCCATGGGAAAAACTGATGGCGGCAAGAATAAAACCAAACAGTAACAATACCAGTAGGTGGCAAGGTAGCAAGTCTAGCCAGCTGGTTTGGCAGCATCATGGTATACGAATCGCTCATCACCAACATAGCGGTCGGTTTATACCGTGGCATTATACAAGCTACGCCGTCCTTTATTTTCTGCTGCTGCTGACAGTATTTCTAATGCTTTTTGCTAGTAATGCGGCCAAGGCCACCCATGAAACTTCCCAGGGCTCAATTACAGTTAGCGGAGTGATCAATGGCCCGCCGCCAAGTACTCCGGCCATCATAACTTCACCCAAAGACGGCGCTCATGTAAGTGAGCGTACAATATCTGTTTTAGGTGACTGCACACAAGATTTATTCGTTGAATTATATCGAGGCAACAACTTCGCAGGCCAGGATTTGTGTGATGGTAACGATTCTTTTGAGATCATAATAACGCTACTACCGGGGGAAAATAAATTAGTAGCCAAGATCAAAGACGGTGCTGAGCAGTATGGCCCGGACTCTAACACAGTTTTTGTGTTTTACGACGTACCTTCCACTAGCAAAGAAGGCCCAAGTAAGGACATTTCTAACAATAACTTGCTGCCATTTCTACTATATACAAGTTCTGCTGTACATGGACAAGTTGTTAATGACAAACTAACACTGTCTTACGAAATTGACGGCGGCCAATCGCCATATGCTATCTCTATAGACTGGGGTGATGATAGCAAAGACAGTGTTTTTTCACATAAATCAGACGGTGATTTCATAGCTGACCATACCTATAAGTACGGTGGCCAATTCACGATCACCATAAATGGAAGCGACAGTCTGCAGACCAAGGCTGTAATCCAGACCATCGCCATTGTCTACGACGCATCCGATGCCGCTTTAATTACAGATGTCGACTGCCAACCCATTACCAAGTGTTTGGCTTCCAGTAGTTTCATCTTGGATATAATCAACCGTTACTTGTGGCCAGCAACAATAGTCGCACTGCTCATGACATTTAGTTTCTGGCTCGGTGAACGCTTTGTTTACGCAGAATCCCGGCGCAAACCCAAACACGCCTAGAGCTTTGTAAGCAATAAAATCCAAAGACTAATTTTGTTTCATTAAATTACTTGTGTTTACGGTAGTAAAGGGAATATAATATAAGTGCATTTTCTGACAAAAACAAAAACCAAAAAGAAACACGGAAATGCATACAAAAAATTCTCCATCACTGTTGAAGTTGATGGCCAGCATAGTTGCAGTCATAGCCACCGCTGTTATAGGCGTAGTGGTCTTTATGCTATATATCCCTGCCTTGGCCGCTACTGGCGTAAATGAAACCATCAATTATCAGGGGCGCTTATTAACCGCAACAGGGGCAGTAGTACCTGACGGCAGTTATAATATGGAGTTCAAGATCACCCAGGATGGTGATGGCTGTAATCCCACTACTGGCACTTTCCCTTGTGGCGGAACTGTCGAATGGACCGAAACAAGAGAGAGTGGTAACAAAGTGCTAGTAAAAAACGGCTACTTTTCAGTGTACTTGGGTAGTGTGACAGCGTTTGGCACTAACGTGGACTGGAACCAAGACACACTGTGGTTGTCAATTAACATAGGTGGAACCGGAGCGCCGTCTTATGACGGAGTATTGAAGCCTTTAACACGGCTCAGCAGCACTCCTTACGCATTGAACACAAAATATTTAGGCGGCATTGCCAGTACTGGCTTTGTGCAACTTTCCCCAAGCGGAACCCAGACAACAAGTTCTGCGACAGCAGCAATTAATGTTACTCAGAGTAGTACCGGTCAAATTTTGAATCTCGATGCCACGAACTCTAGCGCCAACGGCGTCTTGATAGACGTTCAATCTTCTTCAACCAGTCAGTATGCGTTGAGTGTGACTACCAATAATGGTGCAATTCAGGCTGTATACGTCAGGGCAGATGGCAACGTCGGCATTGGCGACGCCTCACCAGCTTACTTATTAACCGTTGGTAATGGCGATCTCTTTGGTGTCCAGTCTGCCGATGGCTCGCTGATTTGGGAAGGCACTAGCGCTGATGCCAACGAAACCGTCCTGACTGTAGTCAACCCTACAGCTGACATAACCTACCAACTAGCTAACGCTGCCGCTGGTACCTACGACATTTGTACCACGGCAGGCAACTGTGCTGGCGGCGGCGTTACCCTGCAATCGGCCTACAACACTGACGGTGATGGTAGTGATACCATCATTGAACTGAGTACAGCTGATGACTCCCTCA
>CAYGDJ010000063.1:0-3878 GCA_964348625.1 uncultured Candidatus Saccharibacteria bacterium
CATTTTGTACCTCCGGATTTATTGAAAGTTAATCGCAAATCGAACTACTGTTTACAAATAGGGCAAATTTCTTCGTACTTAAAGCCGTATTTCCAGGTGATCAATGCTTTTCTGAGAGGCAAGAAGTTCAGATATAGCCTGAGATCGGCGAGGCGTCTCAGGATCCAGCCAACACGTCCCTGTAATTGAACCTTGCCCCATAATACCATAGCCCAACGTGGGCCCACCGGTATTGCGTAGATCGGCTTTTTGGGTGCGTAGGCGAGTGACGCCTGGCCTCTGGCTTGTCGAAGCAAGTTTTCTGCCACGAAGTTGGCATCATGCAGAGCCGTCTGTGCCATACCACTGTAGACAGTATCCGCAGAATCACCGATCACATATATTCCTGGGGCAGCTGATAAATAACCGTCGACAGCCACGCGGTTAGATTTTCCAAGCTTAAAGACGTCAGGAAATTTTGCAAAAAAAGGGTTATTGGTAACACCGGCTGTCCAGATAACCGTATGCGATCGTATCTCGCCATTGGGAAGATGCAGGCTGTCGATGTCTTCGGATTTAACAGGCGTGTTTAGGTACATCGTCACGTCGTGATGTTTGAGCCGCCGCTCGGCTCGCCTAGAAAAACTCGCAGGCATAAGGCCGAGCAGTCGTGGTCCGGCCTCTACAAGATCCACGCTGAACCTGTCTGAAATACCATGCTTTTTGCGCAGTTTTTTGATATACGCAGTCAACTCAGCGGCCAGTTCAACACCTGTCGCACCGGCACCAACCACGACATAGTGTTTGTCGGTGTTTTTGGCGATGAGCTGCTCATGCAAATGACGTTTAAGGCGCAGGGCTTCATTGATCGTCTTTACCCCGTAGGCATATTCCTCAAGGCCTTTGATACCATAAAATTCCGTGACGTTGCCAAGCGCTAAAATCAGCGTGTCATAGGGGTATATGGAGCCGGAAGCACCGACGAGAGTTCGTTCGTTGGCGGAAAGCCCGGCTGCCCGATCTTCAACCACCTCGACATTCTTGGCAAAAGCAAAGAAATCGCGCAGGGGGATCGCTACCTCTAAGGGCGAGCGGCCAGTAGCCGAGCGGTACAAGGCAGCGTGATACTCAAAGTAGCTTTGGCTGGCGATGAGTTTGACGTCGAACCCTGGCTTGTTCGCCAGTTTAATAGCTGATCGTACCCCCCCGAATCCGCCGCCCACAATAACCACCCTCATATTAGAAATGTTCTCGCATATGTGCTTTGGAATATTCTAAATCAGCAGTCAGTTTCTTGTGTGGGTTGAAAATATTGTCCGGGTCAAACACATTTTTGACGCGTCGCATGATGCTCAGAACCTCTGGCCCATACATTTTTTCCAACATCGGGCCGCGGATCATACCGTCATTGTGTTCACCAGACAATGAGCCGCCATATTGCAAGATCAGATCGGTAACTTCGTTAAGCACCGGATAAATTTTGGCTCGTTCTGCCGGCACGGTAAGATCCATGAGCGGTATTATATGAAAATTACCATCGCCCATATGTCCGGCAACCGTGTAGAGCAGGTTGTTTCGCTCCAATATTTCAGTGAGCCGGGGCAAAAATTCCTGAAGCGTCGCCGGGGGTACTATGATGTCATCTATAAATGGAGCGGTGTGTTTGTGTTTGATGTTTTTGCGTAGCAAATTGAAGCTTTCACGACGCAATGTCCAAAACTTTTCCTCGTGGCGTTTGTCCTCGGCACGTTGGGTTTCGATACCCAAAGCTTCTAATTTTTCCTCGGTTTGGTCGATCTTTGCGGCCACTTTTTCTTGGCTTTCGTCCTCAAAATGGACCATCAATACGATCTTTGGCAGATGAGGAAACAGGCGCAACAACTTGTTCAGTACAGGTATAAAACTTAACCCCAATAAGATAAAACGTTTTAGTCCCAGTGTTTTTCTAAAACCGAGGAAGAACCGAAACGCGAACTTCAGCGTATGCTCGTCAAACGATTCCAGGCTCATTGGCTGGAGCGGCAAGATGGCGTTGATGATGTTCCCGAGGTTGTCTAACGAAGGCAAAAAAGCCACCACCATGCCGGCCGCCGGCATAGCGGGGACTAGTTGGAATTCCACTTCGGTCATCAAACCGAGTGTGCCTTGGGAACCGACGATAACTTTGGTGATGTCAAAGGTCTCGCCGTCCCAGACATCCCAAAGATTGTAAGCGGTCGAGTTTTTGCTGACCTTAGGCTTGGCTGCTTTTAACACATCGGCATTTTCTGTGACCAGTTTGTGGACCTCTCGGTACAGATCAGCTTCGAGACCCGGCTCTTGCAGTTTCTGAGCTAGTTCAGCTTTGCTTATTGGGCGAAAACTGTGTTTTTGACCGTCGCGTAGCACTATGTCAAGGCGTTTCACAAACCGGTCGGTTTTGCCGTATACCAATGACTTCTCACCACCGGCATTATTGGCCACCATGCCACCGATCATACATAGCTCGCGTGAGGCGGGGTAGGTGGGCATCAGTTGCCCGCTGGCCAGCGTTTTTGTTTCAAAATCCCGATAGTACACACCCGGTTCGGTAGTAATTGTCTGGCCGACTACCGGGCCGACGTGATTCATGTGGCGCTCAAACGCTACGATGAGAGAGTCATTAATCGCGCCGCCACCCATGTCGGTGCCACCAGCTCGTCCGGTCAGGGATAGATCGGGTTGATTTGCCCGGTGCTCATTGACATATCTAACCAGCTGTTTGATATCCTCAGCATCTTTGGGAAAGACTACGATCTTTGGCCTCAATTCAAACAAACTGGCGTCATGACTGTAGAATTCTAGGCTGGCCGGATCAGTCGCAACGTCGCCCCTAATGTGCTGCTTCAGATCGGCAGCTAGTGTCTCGCTATTATTAGTCAACCTATTGTCCTATCGTAAAATCGAGAAACGTTGAGTGATCGATTGTTTTGCCCACCAGTCCTTCAAGCCCCATTTCTGGTTGTCATTGACGCTTAGTAATCCCAGCAGTACGAGTGCGTAGATGATGTGTTCGTCTATCAATGGGTTGTTTGCGGGCAGCAATGTTGCTGACCACATCATCAACATCAACACTACACCGCTGAAGGCTGCTAATCTCATGGCCACACCGCCTATCAGAGCAACACCGATGCCCAGCAAGCCCAGCATGAACAGCCAGTCAATGAAAGTGTTGCCGGCCAGACCCTGGTAAAACGAAGCTAAAGGTCCATCGGTTCCGAATTTCAAAAAGCCGAGTGTCGGTGAACCGCCGTTAAGCCAAGCTTTTTCGCACATTGTAGTCACCACGTCTGTTTTCGCGTCGCGGCATGTGGCGAAACCCAGCCCAAACAATTTGTCCAAAAAAGCCCACAAAAATATAAGGCCTAATGTAATCCGGGTTACCGCCCATATGTATGGGCTGCTAAGAACGCTAGTTTTGGGTCTTTTTGGCATTATACATTTCTCCTTATAATGCTTACGTTTAATCTTTATGCTAATTGTACACCATACACACACTTTTGGAAGGTTCCAGTGACCTCAATCACAAAAGCATAAGAAAAAAGCACCATGGGCGACCCGTGACAGTTTGTTTAATGGGTGTCGGGTTATTGGTTTATTTCAAACGGGAAATCAAGCGTAGGTTTGACAAGTAATGCTCTGGGTTGGTGGCGGGGTGGCTGCGCAAATATTCCATGTGTTTGTCTACGAAAGGTATGAGATTGTTCGGATAAAGTCCGGTGTTGGCGCTGTAGCTTGGCGCGGTCATGTAGGTGTTATCGGTTAGCATTCTTTGCAACTTTTGCTTGGTGGCTCGGCCTTCGTCACTGTCACTGAAACTAATTTTCTTAATAGAACTGGACATGACTAACTAACCTTTGCTTTCTTTGGCTTCTTGGTTT
>CAYGDJ010000064.1:0-2134 GCA_964348625.1 uncultured Candidatus Saccharibacteria bacterium
CTGTTGTGGTCATTTGTCAATTATCAACAGAGGTGATAAGCTGTAGATAGTGAAAAAACTGCCAATTATCGCGATTGTCGGACGAGCCAATGTGGGTAAGTCGTCCCTATTCAACGCGATTTTGCGAAGGCGGGAAACGATTGTTGCCCAGGAAGCCGGCACCACCCGTGACAGCATCACGGCCAAGGCCGAGCACAACGGGCAGCATTTCTGGATTGTCGATACTGCTGGTATCAAAGACCCTCAGGACGACTTTGAGTTCACCATCCAGGAGCAAATCCTGCAGGCTGCCGACAGCGCTGACGTCATCTGGGTCGTCATAGAAGCCCATGTGCCCCTAACCGAGGAAGACCGCCGTGTGGCCACCATGGCCCTAAAGACACGCAAGCCGGTCTTCCTAGTAGTCAATAAAGCAGACAAAAAGCCGCGGGCAGTCCCCGAAGATTACCAACGGCTTGGCATCAAACCCATCATTCTGACCAGCACCACCCAAAACAACGGTATAGATGACCTGCTCGACCAACTGGTCTCTAGCATCCCTAGAGCCACTTTGCGTGAAGCCGACGACCTTATCCACGTGGCCATACTTGGCCGGCCAAATGTCGGCAAATCGTATCTGTTCAATACTTTAGCCAAGAAACAGCAGGCCATAGTGGCAGATGTGGCCGGCACTACCCGTGACGTCAACAGAGCACTTGTCAAATACGAAGGTAGGGAGATTGAACTCATGGACACCGCCGGCATCCGACGGTCAGGCAAGATCGGGCAGGGGATAGAACGCTTCAGCGTCATCCGTTCGCTGGCCGCCATTGAGCAGGCGGATGTTTGTTTCATGCTCATGGACGCCAACGAACTAAGTGTTGCCCTGGATCAGAAAATTGCTGGCATGGTAAAGGAAGCCGGCAAGGGCTTGGTTCTGGTGGTCAGCAAATGGGACGACGTGGAAGGCAAAGACGCCTACACCCGCGATGCTCTGGCTCCGCAGATAAAGACAAACTACGAATTTGTACCGTGGGCACCGCTGATCTTTACCAGCTCGGTAACCGGCCAGAACGTCACGAAGTTATTTGACCTGATTTTAGAGATCGACAAAAACCGCCAAACGACCATCAAGACCAACGAACTCAATCGCTGGCTCCGCGAGGTGACCGACAAGCACCCACCAGCCGGGCTCAAAAACCGCCAGCCGAAGCTCAACTACATGGTGCAGGAAGAAGACAACCCCACAAATTTCAAGGTTTACGGATCGCAGACAAAATTCCTGCACTGGAGCTACAAACGCTACATGGAGCGGGAATTCCGGGAGCGTTACGGGTTTGGTGGCACAACCATACACTTCTGGTTCTTTGAAAAGCATGAACCGCACAAACACGGCCTCAGCCCTACCAAAGAACGCAACCGCGAGAATCGTCGCCGAGCTAGCGCCAAAGGGAAGCACTAATGGCATTGTTTCAAAAAAACCCGTTTTCTGACTCTGACAAGCAAGCCCTCTATAGGCTAGGGCAGCAGCGTACCGTGCTAATCGTAGGCCTGGGTAACGTCGGCAAAAAGTTCGATGGTACGAGACATAACATCGGATTTGCCTGCGTCGATGCATTCGCCGAGAAATACCAATTCGACCCCTGGACAGACAAAAAAGACCTGAAAAGCCACCTGGCTATGAAAACCTTGGGTGACACACGAGTTATTCTATGCAAACCGACCACCATGATGAACCTCAGCGGTGAAGCCATCCAGAAAGTCGCATCATTTTATAAAATCGCCAACTCCCACATTGTGACGGTGCATGACGAGCTGGATATACCGTTCGGCCAGATTCGCACTCGCATGGGTGGCTCTGACGCCGGCCACAACGGCATCAAATCCGTTGTCCAGCACCTCGGCGAGGAATTTGGTAGAGTACGCATTGGCATCCAGGCCGAGACACCCATGGACGCTACTGACTTCGTGCTGGCTGCATTTAGCCCAGAAGAACAGGGTCTGCTCAAACCCCTGACGCATGAAGTTATCAGCCTGCTCACCGAATATATCTACCGTGGCGACCTAATCCCCGAAACCAGAAGCTTCCTAATCTAAATATAAAGAGCCTACAGAGGGTGAGAACTGCTGTTAGCAGTTCGCAAGGAAAGCTTCC
>CAYGDJ010000064.1:2234-3853 GCA_964348625.1 uncultured Candidatus Saccharibacteria bacterium
AAGTTTCGGGGTCGCCGAAGGTGACTGGGCACCAATTTAAAGAGCCTACAGAGGGTGAGAACTGCTGTTAGCAGTTCGCAAGGAAAGCTTCCGATGAAAACTTGTTTTCAATCGCGAAGTTTCGGGGTCGCCGAAGGTGACTGGGCACCAATTTAAAGAGCCTACAGAGGGGGTGGGCACCGCTGTAGGCTCATTACACCCTTCAAACCCACCCGAGCGAAACATCCAAGCCTACTAAAATGCGTACGGGCTGGTGTCTTCCACCGAGGCGGAAATCTTGCGGAATCACTTATGAATTCGGGAGTTTAAAGGGGTTAGTATGCTTTAGAGCCCCCGATCAAATGAAGGGGCAAGGAGAAAAGTGGAGGGTAACAACTTTGGCTCGACTCTAAAACAATCTAACAATTTGTTAGAATTGGGGGTATAAGGTACGAAAGAATGCTTAAGCAAACTTACGGATTGCAATTTTAGCAAATACATGTAGTAATGTCAATACCTTTTAATATATTATGTATAAAGTCAACAAGCTTACGTTAAAGGATTCGGAATTCCCAGAGGTACTGAGGAATATCCCCGACCCGCCAAAGGAATTATATGTATTGGGCAATCTAGAGCCGCTGCTACAAAAACCCCGTCTGGCCGTCGTCGGTAGCCGCAAAGTTACGCCTTATGGCAAGCTGGTTACTTCTCAGCTGGCTGGCCAGATGGCCGGCAAGGGTGTTGTAATCGTCAGCGGTCTAGCGCTGGGCGTGGACGCCTTGGCGCATCAGGCCGCTCTGGACACTCACGGCTTGACTATAGCTGTACTGGCCAGCGGATTGGATCAAATATCACCAACCTCTAACCACCATATCGCTAGGAAGATACTGGAAACTGGCGGAGCAATTGTCAGCGAATACCCAGAGGGCACACCACCTATAGCTTCGAACTTCATCGTCCGCAACCGGCTGGTTTCTGGCCTGAGCGATGGCGTGCTCATCACCGAAGCCGCCGCCAAGAGCGGCACCATGCACACCGCCAACTTCGCCCTAAACCAGGGCAGGATAGTTATGGCCGTGCCTGGCAACATAAACTCTCCGCTGAGCGAGGGAACCAATAACCTCATCAAAACCGGCGCTATAACGATCACCACCGCCAGCGACATATTGCAGGCGCTTGGCCTGAACGAATCTAAAGCTCGCCAAACTGAGTTGTTCGGCAATACCAAGGAAGAAACGCTGTTACTTACGTTACTTCAGTCCGGCATCACAGATGCCACAGTGCTATTAAATCAGAGCAATCTGGAGGCGGCGGCATTCAATCAAACCCTAACGATGTTGGAAATATCCGGCAAAATTTATTCTCTTGGAGCCAACCACTGGTCATTAAAATAGTCTCCCTTTCACAACTTTCACATCAGCCTCGCTGTCACTGACAAAGCCGGTATACTTAGATCATGCCAATATTCAGTTCATCCGGCTCTACCAGTTGTAAAATCAAAAAGCGCTACAATTCCGACGCGGCTGCGCAGGCAGCCCTGAAGAAAATCAACCCCTCCAAGGCCCTCGGCAAGCCTCGGCGGGTTTACCGTTGCCCGGACTGTAGTGGCTGGCACCTGTCATCAAAACCAGCGAAATAGT
>CAYGDJ010000065.1:0-3834 GCA_964348625.1 uncultured Candidatus Saccharibacteria bacterium
GGCACGTTCTTCCTCTGACAGGGTTTTTGGGAAATTCCGCGCCTTATAAAGCAGTAGCAACGCCTGCAAACGCTGATCGGTAAATGTTATGTCCAAGCCTTTTAGCTCGTCCGGTGAGGCGGCTCGCACAACGCTCATTTTCTGCTTGTCGGCTCTGTCTTCTATGAAGCCGTCGTACAGTTGGGTGTCCACTTCACCTTCGTCTTTCAGCAACTGAGCTTGTTGGTCGTTATCCATGAGCTCAATGGCTTTGAAAAGTTTCGGTACAAAATCCTTGGCTTCACCCAGTTTTTCCAGATTTGCTTGCAACCGTTTTTTGTCGATATTCAGGCGTTTTTGGCTGGCCTCGTCCAGAACGCTCAGCGGCGCGATGGCCGGACATCTGTTAAACCGCAGTGTTTTGACCGGCAACCGTAGTACGGTGCGGTCTTCATGCCAGCGCCAGCATTCCACGATTTCTTCCGGTGACAGACCAACAAACTGCGCCGGATCATGGCGCAAATCGTAAACCAGTGCGGTATCCGAACGGGTGGGGTGCTTGGACAGCGTTGTTACCACTGTGGTTTTCTCGAATTCAGCGGGATATTTGCCGGACGTATAGACAAACGGCTCGCCGCCCATGGCGATTGCTCCGACTTCTTTCTTGCTGCGCAGGGTCAGCAGAAAATCAAATAATTTCGGCTGCTTGGACCGAACCAACCGCGCCAAGGCAATGGAAGCCAGTACATCATTCAGGGCGTCATGGGCATTTTCATGATCCAGGCCATTTATAGAGGTCAGAAGCTCCAGTCGGTTAGTGGGTTTGCCGGTAGAATCAAACGGCCACTTGATACCATCAGGCCGCAGTGCCCGGGTCATCCGTACGACGTCCAGCAGGTCCCAGCGCGATTTGTCATCGGTCCATTGCCATTCATAGGCGTCATAGAAATTGCGGTAGTTCATGAACCGCATGAACTCATCGTCAAACCGTATGGTATTGAAACCGACGAAAATAGTTCCAGGGATGGCGATCTGTTCATGAAAGAGTTTCAGAAATTCCGCCTCGGTGATACCTTCATGGATGGTTTGTTGCGGGGTGATACCGGTGATCAGGATGGCATCCGGTTCCGGCACAACGTCATCGCTCAGTTTGATGAGATAATTGTGAGGTTCTCCGATTGGCTTGAGCTGCATATCCGTCCGCTGACCGGCAAATTGTATGGCACGCGACTCGCGCGGATTAATACCGGACGTTTCCAGGTCATAGAAAAAGAAGCTTGGATTCATTAGCTACAGTGTAACATTGGTGTGGTTTAGGCCGTCAGCCGTGGCTCGGTTTCAGGATCAGGCAACATCAGGCCAGTATAAGCTGCCGTCTCTGTAGTGAAGCCACTAATATTCTATATGATGGTCGCCGATGATTATATGGTCGCCAATATCGATACCTTGGCGGGTTAGCTCACGCTGAATGCCAGTGCGTCGCATGATGTCCCTTAGGCGCTGTACAGCGTGCTGGTTGGCAAAGTCAGTCCGGCCGGCAAATTTCTGTATCTTGCGGCCTTGAATCACGAAGCCTTCGTCGGTTTTGGTAACCGTCCAGGCCGAATCATCGTCTTTCAAGGTGATGACTGGCAAATCCTTGTTTTCTTTGGCAACTTTGCGGGCTTGCTTGTTGCGCTCACCTGTCACCATCGCCTGGAGTTCATAGAGCAGTTGTTGGACATGGGTCTTTGCTACGGCAGAGATGGCCATGGCTTTAACGCCTTTTGGTAGGGCTTTTTGCAATTCCGCCAATCTGTCTTGGACGATGTCGTCATCCAGACCCTCAATTTTATTCAGAACTACGATCTGCGGACGACCGGTCAGGTCGATCTTGTAGGCCTTTAGTTCGTCCTGGATGGTTTTGTACGCTCCGACTATGTCGTCGTTGTAGATGTCTATAAGGTGTACCAGCACCAAGGTGCGTTCTACGTGGCGCAGAAACTCATCGCCCAGGCCCTTGCCCTCACTGGCGCCCTCGATGAGCCCGGGAATATCAGCTACCAGCAAACTGGATTTTCTGTCTACATCGACCACGCCCAGGTTCGGAGTGAGTGTAGTAAACGGGTAGTTAGCTATCTCTGGCCGAGCGTTGCTGATGCTGGCCAGCAGGGTGGATTTGCCAGCGTTAGGTAGACCAACCAAGCCCACTTCGGCAATTGTTTTGAGTTCGAAGATTGCTTCCAGTTGATCGCCTGCTTCGCCTTTCTCTGCAACCCTGGGAGCTTGGCGAACACTTGATACAAAGTGGGCATTGCCAAACCCGCCCTTGCCGCCGCGGGCAATTATTTCTTCCTGGCCATCATCGATAAGGTCGGCAATCACTTCGCCGTCTAGGTCTACAACAGCCGTGCCAACCGGCACCGGCACCAGCAGATCTTCGCCGCTCTTGCCATGTCTGCGGCGCTTGAATCCTGGCTTGCCGTGTTCGGCTTCCAGGCGTTTTTGATAACGAAAGTTTGCCAGAGTGTTTTGGTTCCGGCTGGCCACCAAGATGACGTCAGCGCCATCACCGCCGTCGCCACCGTCCGGTCCACCACGGTCTATAAACTTCTCGTGACGAAAAGACACGGCGCCATCACCGCCGTCTCCCGCTTTAATGACAACTTGTGCTTTGTCTACGAACATCAGTTATAGGGTATAGGTTTTAGCGGTTAGGGTCTAGTAGTTTGCTGCTCAGGCAGTTCGCTTTTCTAAAACAGTAAGACGTTCGTCAACATGTGCGGCTAGGTCTTCGACCGCTTCACCCACACCAGCGAAGCCATCATTCATTTCTTGCCTTAGCTCTTCGAATTTTTGGTCCATATCTAATTTCAGCTCATCGAGCTTTTCGTCCAAACTTGTGCTCGACTGAGAAATAAGACTAGCAATAAACTGTTTCAAATCATCTATCTGCTCGTCTTTCATTGCGTTATTGTAGCACGCTTCGATGCACAAGATAGGTGAAACCACCGATGAAATACAGAGATCCGAAACCAGGGTCTAATGAATATAATTGTAGTTGTGAGCCTGATCAGATGAAATCAGTTTCCAGTTCACTCGGCCCCAACCGCCAGCTGATGTGGTGTTGGTATCAGAAACTTGGCCCCGTGAGTTCATCTCTGAAATCCATACGCTGCCGTCATCGTTCACCCGTTCTACAAATGCGACGTGACCTGGGCGGCGGGTAGAAGCCGTAACAATTGCCGCGCCAGCAGAAGGGTTGCGGTTGACCGACAGACCAGCTGCCGCTGCCCGGTCGTCCCAAGTCCAGGCATCACCAAGGTTTGCCGGCAAACCACGACCTATTTGGATGCGTTTGTTGGCTACGTACCATGTACAGTATCCGTAGTCGTAGCCGTTGTAGCCGTAGATGGCGCTCAAACCAAACGAAAAGCCCCGTGCCACATAGTTTGTAGCCCGTGACGTCGGCTGTACACCATCGCGGATGAGGATGCGCTGGCCAACTTTGAGACCGGCTATCTCAGCATCGTTATCTGCTATGACTACTTCTTTGTTGGTGTTGTAACGCTGGGCTATGTTCTCTGCCGTGTCGCCTGATTTTACGCTGTAAACAATGCCGTTCACTGGAGGTATCTGCAGTTGTCTGCCAGCTGCAATGGCATTACCAGTCAGGCCGTTTGACCAACGAATACTGTCGCTCGTCACGCCAAATTGCGTCGCCAAGCTTTGCATAGTGTCGCCGTCTTTGGTGGTGTAGATCACGATGTCCTTGGCAGATTTGCTGGCCGTGTTAACCAACTGTGGCTTAGCCACCACAATGTTGTCGGCAGGCGTAATGGTCAGCTGGGTACTCTCGGAGTCAGCTTGGTTGGT
>CAYGDJ010000066.1:0-1346 GCA_964348625.1 uncultured Candidatus Saccharibacteria bacterium
TGTCAGAACAGGAATACGACCATCACTCAGTTCGCAACATGGCCGTTAAAAAGTTAAAGGATTTCCTGAAATGAGACTAGCAGGATGCATCATTACCGATAGTGAAGAAAGGGTGTTGATGCTGCACCGAAACCACGGAGTTCATAAGCAGTGGGAAGTGCCCGGGGGCGAGATTGAAAGCAACGAGACTCCTGAACAAGCGGCTCTTAGGGAAATTGAGGAAGAACTAGGGGTAAAAGTGGAGATCATCAGAAGACTTGGTTGGGCTGCGTTTCATGAAGCTGACCAGGATATGAAATATACTTGGTATAAGGCAGAAATTATCAGCGGTGAACCAAAGATTATCGAGCCAGAAAAATTTGATGATCTACGTTATATCTCACTCGATGATATGCGTAGTGTGCGGCTATCCACTGAAGCTTGGAATTTCTTGGGTATGCTAGCCGATGAAGGTGTAACTTTGTGACGAAAACATACAAAAAACTAGTGCGAGATAGGATTCCGGAGATTATTCGGAAAAATGGTAGTGAACCGGTGACTCGGATTTTGGATGAACAAGAATACTTACAGGAGTTAGTTAAAAAACTCAAAGAAGAAGTGGCTGAGTTTGAAGCCGAACCATCAGCCGAGGAACTGGCCGACATCCAAGAAGTCTTGATTGCGCTGTGTGCTGCGCTGGGAATTAGTGATGGTGAGGTCGAAGATTTACGTCTAAAAAAAGCCAATACCAACGGTCGTTTCAAAAAGCGAATCTACCTAGAAGGAGTTGAAGGTGGCTAAAATCTCGCGGGAACAGATGTAGAACTTTGACAAACGTGCTATAATGTTACGGTGAAATATATCTTAGGAGTCTTAGGAGCCATCGTACTGCTCGTCATCGCGGCAGTGTTGATCACGACCACCAGTAACCGTACTGGCGAGGTTCAAGAAGGCGTACGCCGGGTGCGGTTAGCTGATTTCGTCAACACCGATGCGACGGTGAGCTGGACAGAGCAGGGCGAACTAGTTGGCGATGACCAACACAAGGAAATACGAATCACCGTCAGTCGCAGCGAGCGCCGAACTGAAATCCTGACTGGCTACAGCCAAACAATTGAACGCAACCAAAGCTTAGCGAATACGCAGGAAGCCTTTGATCGGTTCATGCGGAGCCTCAACGAAGCCGGCTTTGCCCGTCAGCGCGAAACACAACAGACCGACTACCGCGGCGCTTGCCCTGTCGGCAAACGGTACATTTATACGCTCAACCAAGGTGGCAACGATGACCTGTTCCTGTGGTCGACGAGCTGTAGTAGAGAAGACGGAACCTTCGGTGGCAGAGCGAGCATGGTCAAGCGATTGTTCCA
>CAYGDJ010000066.1:1446-3774 GCA_964348625.1 uncultured Candidatus Saccharibacteria bacterium
GCCAAACACGTTGGTATGCAGGCAATCTTGTACCGTGATTTTCACCAATTCAAACGCGAACTGGACAAAATTCTAGCGGATTCGGATCACTAGTCGCTTTTCTGTATCGCACAGTTTTTTCAGTTCGTGTAGGTACATGCGCAGCGTACCGGCCAGGGCAGCGCCTTGCACGGAGATGATGATCTGTCGATCTTGGATCATAACGCCAGCGTCTGAGTGGAACTTTTCCCGCACAAATTGTTTGATGATGCGCATCTCGGCCGGCTCTTCCAGCGCCCGCCCCCCTAAAATATCAGCCAATGAATCTGTCATATAAATACAGTAAACAGTAAACGCTAAACAGTAAACAGTTATTATCTCTGTCCCGAACTGTAAACTGTAAACTGTCAGCTGTATACTACTTCGTATGCCGGAGTTACCAGAAGTCGAGACTGTTAAACGGGGCCTTGCTGAGTTTTTGCCAGGCAGGGTGATCAGATCTGTCGATTACAATTGGCCCAAATCATTTCCCAATGCCGCCGAGGATGTAGACAAATTTCTGATTGGTGCAAAGATTCTGGCAGTCAAGCGCCGGGCCAAAGTACTGTTGATCGAGCTTGATAGTAAATATTCGCTAGTAATCCACCTAAAAATGACCGGACAACTCGTTTTTGTCTCTAAAAACTCAGAAAATAGAAGATTGAAAATAGAAGATGGCAAACCAGCCGATTCTTTCTCGCTAACTTCCAACTTCCAACTTCCAACTTCCAAGGACGAAGTCAGATTTGGGGCGGGGCATCCAAATGATTCACTCGTCGATGATTTACCGGACAAATCTACCCGTGTAATATTTGAATTCACTGACGATAGTAAATTGTTCTTTAATGATCAGCGAAAGTTCGGCTGGGTCAGATTAATCCCAACGGCTGAAGTGCCAAATATTGATTTCATGAAACGTTTAGGGCCAGAGCCTTTGAGCGCAGATTTTACCCAATCTGAATTTCGGGAGCGGCTGATGCGCCGCCCGAACACAAATATTAAAGCTACTTTGCTAGACCAAACAGTCATTGCCGGAGTGGGGAATATCTACGCCGACGAAGCACTCTGGGCAGCCAAAATCCACCCCTCACAAATTACACACGAAATTGACGGCCGTCAAAACGGTGTGTTGTTTCGGGCGCTTAGGAAAGTACTGGAATTGTCTATCGAAAAAGGTGGTTCATCAGATAAGAATTATGTAAATGCCGAAGGCAAAAAAGGCAGTTATCTGAGTTTTGCCAACGTCTTTCGCCGCGAGGGCAAACCCTGCCCGCGCTGTGGCACCACTATAGTCAAAACGCGCGTGGCTGGCCGGGGTACTCACACCTGCCCGAAATGCCAGAAGGTGCCGAAATGATTGCGACATTAACCGGTAGTAACGCATTTTTGGTGCATGCCGAACTCAACCGTCGTATGGCGGTATTCGTCAAAGAGCATGGTGATATGGCTCTGGAGAAAGTGGACTGCGAAGAAGCCGAATATAGCAGAATTACCGAAGCCACCCAAAACCTGCCGTTTCTAGCCAGCAAAAAATTAGTGGTGCTGCGTAGCCCGAGCGCCAACAAAGAATTCACCGAAAAATTTGAAAGTCTGCTAGAAGCAATTCCCGACACAAATGATGTACTTATATATGAGCCGAAGCTGGACAAACGTACAGCCTACGCTAAGGCGCTACAGAAAAAAACTGAATTCAAATCGTTCAACGAGTTAGATGAGCGGGAACTGCCAAACTGGCTGGTAGATGAAGTAAAAAACAGGGGTGGTAGCCTGTCTCTGGGAGACGCGAGGCATCTGGTCAATCGGGCTGGTGCAAACCAACAATTACTAAGCAACGAGCTTGATAAACTTGTACTCTACAATCCTAAAATCAATCGAGACACGATAGATCTAATGACAGAAGAGGCACCGCAGAGCACGGTCTTTCAACTGCTGGACGCCGCCTTTGCGGGCAACACGACGCAGGCGCTGAAAATATATGAGGATCAGCGTGCCCAACGGGTCGAACCGCAGGCCATTATTCCCATGTTGGCCTGGCAATTGCAAATCATTGCCATCGTGAAGACAGCTGGAAAGAAGTCCGTTGATGAAATAGCCAAAGAGGCCAAGCTCAATCCGTTCGTGGTGCGCAAAAGCAGAGGCATCGCCGACAAACTGACGATGCCGCGCATCAAAAGCCTCGTTCACGAGCTTCGCGAATTGGATGTGAAACTGAAGAGCACCTCGATCGATGCCGACGAGGCGCTGAAACTCTACCTGATGAACTTGGGTTGATTACTTTTTGGTGGTTTTCTTTACGGACGATTTTTTGGC
>CAYGDJ010000067.1:0-3744 GCA_964348625.1 uncultured Candidatus Saccharibacteria bacterium
TCGAGATCTGGCTGTTCAATCGTCTCAAATATGGTTTCGTAATCTCCTGGATCAGGCCGTGAGTAGACCGCCATCCGTACTGATACCGGCTTCAACTGGTAAGCCACATAATCGCCGGCGATGAGTTTGGAGATAGGTGGAATGCCCGATTCGCTGGTTTCCACTGATGCCTTTATGGCGTTCTCAAATGCGCCTTGTGCGGCAGTTGGCATCTCATGGGCTCGGCCAATCACCTGGGCAGTGATCTGATTTGCTTCATCGTAGACCAGCAAGGTAGCGTAGGTGATGTGAGACAGGTTGTCGTGTTTTTTTGTGCCAGTTTTGGTCAGAAATGTCACTACGAAATCATCATCAATCGCATAGTAGATGACTGCGGTGTTCGGCATGCCGTTAGGATCGACAGTAGCCAGTACGCCTGTTTTGTGTTGTTTTAGAAAATGTAGGATTCGACGGTTTTTTTCACTGG
The DNA here is from genome assembly GCA_964348625.1 of uncultured Candidatus Saccharibacteria bacterium. GTDB lineage: Bacteria > Patescibacteriota > Saccharimonadia > Saccharimonadales > CAZARM01 > CAYGDJ01. Next base: position 467 of record CAYGDJ010000067.1, read on the forward strand.
GTTTTGCTGACATATATTTACACCCCTCTTTGGTTAAAGAATAATGTTGGATGGTTCGCTCCTATACTATACACCGTATCATCCCCTGACAGTTATATTGATCACTGTATGTATGGCCAAGCTGTGTTTTAATATAGTCGTAGGAGGATGTATGATCATCCAGCTTCACGCGCCGTACCTTATAGAACAAAGGTCCAGACTACGGCCGTTAGATGTACCTCCTCAGGTAATAATACATAGACAGGAACCCATGAGCCATACTAACCGAATTCGTGAAGAGTTAAAGTCTGTCGGCCTAAAATATTACGGCCTGCACAAACTTGAATCGTACTATCTACCAAAGGTAATTCACCCCAACGAACATATCCATGGTGCCGTCCACGGTAAAGCACCTGATGGTTCAGCCATGTTGGTAGCGACCGATCATCGGGTTCTCTTCGTGGACAAAAAGTTCCTGTTCGCCAGAACCGATGAGGTTACCTACGACGTGATCGGCGGCGTTACTATGAGCAGTGTCGGACCGCTAGCCACCGTAACGCTGCATACGCGTTTGGGTGACTTTTCCATCCGTACTATGAATATCAAAGCCGCACAGATTTTTGTAGATTATATAGAAGTCCACTGCCTAGAACACGAAGTGTACCAGCGGAAGTTCACGGCGCAATGAATCAGTTGTAGTTATATATATGATGGCAAGCTGCCGGCCGATCGCCGCTGCAGGTTTCCTGGTGCATCAGCGTTAGACTCTTCATCATAGCCACGGTTTGTTTTTCGCTCAAACCTCCAAACACCGGCGCGTGATAACCGTTCAGCGCGCGCAGGGCCTCGTTGATAATTCGTTCGCCCTTGGGCGTTAAAATCGTCAGGTGCTCCCGACGATTTTGCGGGCTTTTGCGTGAGGACAGCAACCCCATGTCATGCAACAGCTTGATCTGCCGGCTAATGCTGGCCTCGGTTTGACCTAATCTTTCGGCAATTTGTTTTTGCTGGACGTTACCTTTCCACCTCAGCGCCATCAGTATCTTGAATTGCGAGTAGCCAATACCCAGACGTTCTTGTAAAACTTGGTCAGACTGGCGGGTCAGAGTGAAGGCCAGATGCTGGATTAGGTAACCAATGTTATTTGTTGGGGGCATATCTACAAGCAGTGTAAATGCCGATACTTAACAAGTCAAGTATCAAGGGCAGGGGAGTTTAGCACCTAACCGTGCAGCTGACGATACAGGGAGTACCAGTTTTCCAGGGACAGTTCTTGAGGACGACTTTGGGGGTTGAGATTGGCTGAAATCAGTATGGCTGAAATCTCGTCTTTGCTCTTTTGCAATCCTCCGCTCAAGGAGTTCAGAAGTGTTTTGCGGCGATTGCTGAAGCCGGCACGCACCAGACGGAAAAACTGTTTTTCATCGACCTCAAACAGCGGTGTTGGGCGGCGTTTGAGGATCAGTATCTGCGAATCGACTTTGGGCGGCGGGGTGAAGAGATTGGCTGGCACTTTCCGGCCCAGGTCTGCCTCCCAGTAGAACTGGGCGCTGACGGACAGTAGCGACATAGCGCCAGGCTTGGCCGTAACTCGCTGGGCAACTTCCTGTTGCACCAACAACACGGCTACGGCAGGTGGATTGCTTGATTCGCTCAAATTACGGATTAAATTACTGGTTAGATAGTATGGGATGTTGGCGACGACTTTGTAGCCGAGTGGCAACGAAGTCAGGTCAAACTTCATGATGTCCTGATGCACAATCGTCAGGTTTGGCGCTGGCACCTGGGCGGGCAGGGCAGTGGCCAGGGATTTGTCGAACTCCACGGCCACTACTTCCCTGGCCTGTTCTGTTAGGAATTTGGTGAGCGTGCCGCTGCCAGAGCCGATTTCTAACACCGTGTCGTCACTCCTAACACCAGCCGCCTCGACAATAGCCTTCAGCGCCTCCGGATCAGTCAGCCAATGCTGCCCCAAAGTTTTCTTAGCATACGGCAATTCACTCATGCTCAGTACCATCTGTTAACTTGCCAAAACGAATTGGCCTTGCATGGACTGCCGTAGCGATTGGCCATGTAGCCTATACCCCAACGTATCTGGACAGCTGGGTCAGTCTCCCAGCCCGGACCCATTTTGCTACCGGGCAAAGCTTGCGGTATGCCGTAAGCGCCGCTGTTGCGATTGCGCGCCAGATGATTCCATCTGGATTCACGCTGGAAGATTTCGTAAATGCAGTTGAACTGGTATCCCCAACCCATTTGGTTTGCGATCTGTTGACCCAGTACGACATTGGATGCTGGGTCGCTGATGACTACTTTTGTACCCTTTATCACGACACGCTTGATTGGCTCTGAGGCGATAATTTCTTGGATGATACGATGGGAGACCTCCGCACCGTTATGCAGTTCGACTTCAAAGGTAATGATCTTCTTTCCATCGGCGCCAGCTTGTTTAACCCGAGTAATACCGACCGGTAGATTAGCGTCCTCGATGGTTTCCACAACAGCCGGGATGGTTTGCTCCTCGCTCCTGACCTGAGTACCGACCCGAATGACGAATATTTGGGTGTTCGGTGCAATTACTGTGGCCGGGTCTGGTTCCAGGGTATCCTCGTCTTGGAGTACTACGCCCTTATCTGCCAGCAGTTCGGCCACGGTGGTTGCCTGGGTACGGATCGGAACAGAAGTACCATAGAGGCTCAGAAACACTTGTGTCGCCCGATCTACGACAACCCGCTCCGCTACCACACCTTCACGCAGCACACTCGGAGCGTCTACTTCCTCGACGGCTGCGGTTTCCAATATGTCCTCTGGATACACTACTACGCCCGTGGCTTCGGCTATCGCCTGCGGCGATTGGGCTGCTGTAAATATAACTGATTTCTGGCTACCGTCCTCGACCAGCACCGGCCGGGCACGGTGAATGTTTACATTGAAATTATCCTTGTCTATCGGCGTGTCCAAGGCCGGTTCGATAGTGTCGTGTTGGTTTAGGGTAATGTTCAGCCTGGCCAGCAGATCACCGACGGTCTGGGCGCGCGTAGGCAAAATTTGCTGCTCGCCATCAACGTTCAGCGATACCAATAGCGTATCGCTAGCACCGACGGTTTGACCGCGCAAGCTAACAAAACCAGCCAATGCGACAAAAAACAGCAGTAAAAAAGTTACAACTGGTAATACAAACGGATGGTTGTGCAACCCCCGGAACCGTCGATGTTTATTATTATTACGCATAAATTTGGCTCCTTCACAACTTTCGCACCAGCCCCGCTGTCACTGGCAAAGCCAGTGCCTACGGGGCT
>CAYGDJ010000068.1:0-3726 GCA_964348625.1 uncultured Candidatus Saccharibacteria bacterium
CCATTACCTCACTGAAGCAAAAGGGCATAATATCCCGAAGCGGAAGTGATAAATCTGGACATTGGGTTATATCATAGGTGAACGAGTTGCTTACAATTTGCGCGGTCAAAAAGCGAAACATCAAAAGCTCCCAGTTTATTCAACAGTAACTGATTTGGCCAAGTTGTGGGAGCTAACTGAAAAGTTGTTCGGCGAAATTCTGGGGGTTGACTGTTGAGAAGCTGCTCTTGGGATAGTCACGCGTATACCCAACCGGACGCTTGGCGTTCTTTTGGGTGCCAAATTTGCATTCGAATGCTCGCACTAGCTCTCCCTCTTCTTCAACAATGTCAATTTCACGGCCGTCAGCGCCTCGCCAATAGAATGATTTGACGAAGCGATCAGTTGTCTGCAAGTATTTTAACCGTTCGATTGCGCAAAAGTTTTCCCAGAGTCCGCCGACGTCATCCCGCAGTTCAAGTGGCTTAAAGTTTCCGATAATGGCATTCCTGATGCCAAGGTCTACAAAGTAAACTTTGCGTAAGCGCCCCACTTGCGAACGTTGGTTTCGCCTGTATTGATTCCGTCTAAATACAATGAAAGCTTTTTCAAGGAGGTCTACATAGCGGAGAACCGTGTCTTGGGATATTGCCAGTCGTTGCCCGATTTCGCTGTAATTGACTTCGCTACCAATCTGATAAGCGAGCAGCCTTAATAGGTCATTAATGATTGTCTGGTCATAAATAACGTTTGGCGAGAAAGCATCACGAAATACGTATTCGTTTGCAATTCGTTGCAGCTTGCGGTGGGCTTGCTCGGCAGAGATATGCCAAAACGCAGGGTAACCGCCACGGTCCAGGGCTATCAGGGCATTTGGTTCTAGCTCTGCGGGCGAGGATGATACTTCTCGGACGCTAAAAGGAAAAAGCTGTACTTCCTGGCTCCGACCGGTAAGCGGCTCGGTGACTTTGTTGGCTAAATCAAGGCTAGAGGATCCAGTCACGAGCAAACGAATATCTGGATAAGTATCATGGAGGAGTTTTATACTGATGCCAATATTTTCAACACGTTGTGCTTCATCGATGATGACCAGGTCTGAGTTACCGATGTATGCCTTCAGCTGTACTGCCGATTTTTTGGTCAGGCTAGCAACTACCAAAGGATCGTCGCAGTTCAGGTATAGGGGGTTTTGATAGCCTTCGCTAACTTGGCGGGCAAGCGTGGTTTTACCCACTTGCCGAGCCCCATAGACAATAGCTATCTGTCCATCAGTTAAAATTGATTCAATCCGTGGCTGTAAATGGCGTTTTATAAGCATACACACAGTATAAACATCCTTTTAACCCGAGTCAAGTGCCTATAAAAAGCCTTTTAACCCGACTGCTTATGCTTAATTGGATATTTTTCTCAAGATGTCTGATAACTGCTTGTGAAAATTTTCTATGGAGAATGTTTTTGCGTGTTTGGTGACTGTAGAGTGATCAAACTTCTTAGGGTGAAAGTTTTGCAGGGCTTTCACTAAGCTCTTGGATGTTTGGTCTTCAAAAAATAATCCTGTCTGACCCTCAATGACATAATCTAGGGCGCCGCCGGCTTTGTAGGCGATGACGGGCGTGCCGGCGGCCAGAGCCTCCACTGGTGCTACGCCAAAATCCTCGAATGCTGCGAAGATGAAGGCCTCGGCAGCGGCCAGTTCACTAGGCATTTGGTCATCAGCTACATCCGTTTTGAATGTGATGGTAGGGCCAGCCATGGCTACTAAGTCATTGTGCTCGGGGCCGTTGCCTATGACTGTCAAAGGAAGCCTAAGTTGGTTGCAGGCCTGGATAATGACATCGATTCTCTTATAAGGTACTTGCCGTCCAACTGTTACGAAGCCGCTTCGCTTTGGAAGATGGAAGATGGAAGATGGAATTTGGCTGAATCGATCAACGTCGACAGGTGGGTGAATGACAGTGGCGTCCTTGCCGTAGAATTGCTTTATGTCTGCCTGGATGTGGCTAGAGTTAGCGATGAAATGATCAACTTTTTGGGCGGCTGCAAAATCGCGTTGGCGTAGCGGTGCGACCAGTAGTTTAAGCCCCAAACGGACCAGCCATTTTGGTCTAAAGCTAGGGTTCCGAAGATAATCATCATAATGTCTCCAATAGAAATGGGTGGGTGTATGGCAGTAACAGATATGCACTGGTTTGGAAGATAGAAGATGGGAGTTGGAAGATGGCATTTTTGAAAGGACGAATTTGGCTTCGCCGTTGCCAGAACTACTGATTACTAAATCAAAACCATATAAGTTTAACTTGCTGAACCAGCGTTGCCGAAGAACTGGCAGGAATTTTCGTAATGCCGAGAATGGCCAATTTTGCAAGTAACCAGTGATAACTTTGTTGTCGAGTTTTTGGCGCCATTCATCTGTGCAGTATGAAGTGTAAATCGGTGCGTCCGGGAACATGCGGTGGAGCTCCAGCACAACCTTCTCGGCGCCCCCGCCTACTAGCCAGTCATGGACTATCGCCACGCGTGGCGATTTGGAAGGTGGAAGGTGGAAGGTGGAAGATGGAAGATGGAAGATGGAAGATGGCTTCTTCATTTGAGGGGCCTCATGAACGCATTCAGTAATTTCTGGCAGATAACCACTTGCTCAAGTATTTCCTCAAGCTGTGTGTTGGAGATGTACCGAAGCTTTTCGCTGAGATAAAGAAAATTTTTCGTCTCAAGCAACGATCCATACGCAATTCTGTAGAACTGCAATTTGTCTTTGTTTGTTTTTCTCCCAAAACCCTCTGCAATATTTGCCGAAACTGAAGCCACCGCCCGTTTCATCTGACTAATAAGTCCAAAGACTTCATCTTTGGGCAGTTGCTTCACGAGCCTATACGTCATTACTGCTAATATTTGGCTTTCTTGCCAAATGCGCAGATCTTCGAAGCTGGATATTCTATCTTCCATATTCTATCTTCTAAATCTCCACGAGGGGCTAGGGGCGAGTGGCTGCTCTGTCATGCCTTTATGATCCAGGGCGTACTGTTTTGTAATACGACAATTTTCTGGTCGGCTGTAAGGAATAGGCAGTGGGCAGATTCGGCAATTGCAAGCAGCGCGTTATCGATAGGGTCGTTATTTGCGTTGTGAAATATGCGATACGCACCAAGTTGCACGGGGGTTAAGTCTAGGATAGAAAATTGCTGTTCATCAATTAATTCCATCAGATTATCCGGCAAGCGAAGCTTGCCCTTCGCTGCCTTTGCTTTCAGCTCGAACAAGGACAAAACAGAGACATACACATCGGGCGTCGTCTGGATAAGTCGCTTGGCCGAATTGCTTAAATTTGGGCTATCGATGATTGCCCATAGAAAGATGTGTGTATCAAGTAAGAGTCTATTCATTATCAATCGCCATAAATCTGGGCTGCAATTTCCGCGTCAGTTTCCTCAGAGAAGGCGTCAGGGGCTATCCAAATTTTGCCCTTAGCTAGTCCAAGTGTGCGATAGACCTTCTTGGTCTTTGGCTTACGGAGTACTAGTTCAAATTCTGGTTCTCCGCGAGGCCCGATAAAAATTCTCTGCCCCTGTTTGACAGCAACCATATATTTGCTCAAGTTGGTTTTAGCATCGTGGATGGGTACGGTTTTCATGAGCATATATTAGCTAAGTTAGCTAACTTTGTCAATACCTGACGTCGTGAATTATTTGGCTCCGGATCCGCTTAATACGGCGCGCAAAGTCTTGAGCAAGATGACCAGATCCCACC
>CAYGDJ010000069.1:0-3701 GCA_964348625.1 uncultured Candidatus Saccharibacteria bacterium
GAATTGGACCAAGAATTCACCGGTAAATAAATAATCGCGTTGCCAGGCGATCACGATGCTCAGTACCAGCACGCCCAAGATGTTTACCCAGATGACTTTGGCAATGGCTATGGCGAGGTGGCGTTTGGAATCTTTTTGCTCGCCTGGATCACCAGCGTGAGCAGCGATAATCGCAGCGTAGTCGCCAACCATGGTGTTCAGAGCCGGCAGAGCAATCAGGAGGGGAATCAGTGGCAGTAGCTTCTCCTGGACGGCTTCGATCCCGATGCCGCCAATCAGGCTGATGCACGAAGCACCGCCAACTGTCAGGATCACAAACAGCAGATGTCGGAAGTGTTTGAGAGTGATCATAGCAGCCACCCGACAACAATGGTTAGGGTAATGACGGTCAGAATATCAAAGATAGATGACTCAATCGGTCCGACTACATCATCTGGATTCACTCGGCGCTTTATGAAGAATAGACTCAACATTCCGATGAATGGAAAGCCAATAACGGCGCTCATCAGGATGGCTAGCTCTGCCAGCCAAAAGACTTGCCAAAAATTGGCATCAAATAGTATTACTGCTATGCCAGCACCGAGCGAAGCAACCAGCAAGCCTCCCAATGCTGAGATCACAAAGGCGTAGCCAACACTGCTGAAAAACACTCGGCTCATCGAACGGTCGGTAGTTTCTAAGAGGTGGTTAATTTTTGCGCTCAAAACCGCGCCGAGCCCGCCTGCCAGGTCAAAGACACCTGGCAAAATCACGAAAGTGCCAGCGATGAGGGCCAGAGTAGTTTTGTTGCTCTCCAGCAATGCGCCGGCAACTACTGAACCAGCAAGCGAAAACACCTGGCTCCAGGCCATTTGCCTAGGACTACTGCCGAGAGCGCGCCTGCGCCGCTTGTGATAGACGAAGTGCCAGTGTTTGTGATGCAGATCGATTGGGCTATTTGTTTTTACCATCCTGATAAATAGTATACTAGAGGTTGATGGCTACTCCGAAGAAACTGGCAATCATAGATGGGAAGTCGGTGTTTTACCGTGGCTACTATGCCATGCCGAATTTGAGTACCCAGGACGGCACGCCGACCGGTGGCGTGTTCGGGTTTGCCAGCATGGCATTAGAGGTGCTGAAGAAACTCAAACCGGACTATGTCTGCGTGGCCTGGGACAAACCCAAGACCAATATCCGCAAACGCCTGGAGATGTATCCAGAGTACAAGGCCGGTCGCAAACCGGCACCGCCGGATTTCTACGAGCAAATTCCCATCCTGCACGAGTTGTTGCAAGCCTTTGGCTGGCCGCTGTATGAACTGGACGACTACGAAGCTGACGACCTTATGGGCACACTGGCCTTGCAGGCTGGCAAAAAGGGAATTGACGTCCAGCTGGTGACCTCAGACCTGGACATGTTGCAGCTGGTGCACCCCCATGTGCACGTCTATGCGCTGAAAAAGGGATTGAGTAATATTGAACTGTTCAGGCCAGAGACATTTATCCTCAAATATGGCATCACGCCTGAACAATTTTTGGATATGAAGGCGCTAAAGGGCGACAGTTCAGACAACATTCCCGGCGTGCCGGGCATTGGCGAGAAAGGCGCGCTGGAGCTGCTAAAACAATTCAAAACACTCGATGGAGTTTATGAAAATCTGGATTTGATCAAAGAATCCACCCGTAAGAAATTAGAAGCCGGTAAAGATTCAGCAATGTTGAGCAAAAAAATTGCCGCCATTTGGACCGACGCGCCGCTAAAGCTTGACCTGAAAGCACTGGACATCAGCGATTGCGACCCAATCAAAGTCCGCGACATTCTCCACCGACTGGAGTTCAAATCCCTGGAGCGCCAGCTGCCAGCAGTCATGAAGGTCCCCGAGAGTGCCACGGAACGTGTCACTGAGGCGGCCCACCTCAAAGCCGGAACAGTCACGGTTGTCGACAAGGACGAAGTACTGATCGGTCTCAAACTGCCTTTGGCCAACCGCGTGATCATCCATAGTCGTAGTGCTGGCAAACATGGCCGCGACCCGCGGCTTATCATCGTCAGTGTCAACGGCAAAGAAACCTACGTTATAGATGTGCCGAAGTTATCCAAAAAAGTTCTGCGGACAGAGCTAGAGCTTCAAGCCGTCGTTGGTTACGACGTCAAATCCACTCTAAAGGCGTTTATAAACCTGGGCATTGCACTGCCGACGATTGACCACGATGTCTTGATCGGTGCGTTCATGCTGAATTCACTGCGTAGGGAACAAACCTTGACCGAGTTAGCCCAGGCTGACTTGGGTTACGAAGGCAGTAGCTTGGAGGATTTGCCGAACGATGAATTGACCGAACGAGCGGCAGAAGTCGTAGCCATCATCAATGCATTGTTCATTGACCAGGCCAAAGCCATCAGTACGGTGCCGAAGTTCCCAGAACTAGCCAAAGACATCGAATTGCCGGTAATCCCAGTGCTGGCCGCCATGGAGTATGAGGGCGTCCAGCTGGATACCGCGTATCTGGAGCGCATGTCATTTGAACTGGCCGATGACATCAGTGATGTTGAACAACAAATTTATGGCTACGCCGACAAAGAGTTCAATATCAGCTCACCGATCCAGCTGGCCGATGTGTTGTTCAATGACCTCAAACTGCCGGCGCACGGGATCAAAAAAGGCAAGACAGGCTACTCGACAGCCGCCACCGAACTGGACAAACTGCGCAGTGAACACCCCGTCATTGACCTAATCACGCAGTACCGCGAATACACCAAACTGAAGAGCACCTACGTTGATGCCTTGCCAAAGTTAGTCGATGAAAACTCGCGGCTACACACCACTTATGCCCTGACGATAGCGCAGACCGGCCGGCTGAGTTCCAATGATCCGAATTTACAAAACATTCCGGTACGCACCGAGCTCGGCAAACGTATTCGTACGGCCTTCGTAGCGGCACCCGGAAACCTACTGGTCAGCGCCGATTACTCGCAGTTCGAACTGCGTTTGGCAGCGTATTTGGCCGGGGATCAGGAGTTGATAGAGCTGTTCAATAACGGTGCGGACATTCATACCATGACGGCTGCTCAGGTCTACAACCGCGAGCCTGACGAAGTTACCAAACAAATGCGCCGCGACGCCAAAGTCATTAACTTTGGTGTCATTTATGGAATGAGCCCGCACGGACTGGCTATCGCCACCGGCATGACATTTGTCGCGGCCAAGGCGTACATAGACAAATATTTTGAACTACGCAAACCATTACTCGACTATATGAACGCATTGAAGGATAAAGCTCGTAAGGACGGCTATGTAGAGACGTTGTTCGGCCGCCGCCGACCGACACCGGACATCCATTCGTCTAATTTCATGGTTCGCCAAGCCGCCGAACGGGCTGCCATCAACATGCCGATCCAGGGCACAGAAGCCGACCTTATGAAAATGGCTATGGTAAAAATCCAGGAGAATTTTGACCGGAAGATGGAAGATGGAAGATGGAAGATGGAAGAGGCTCCAAAACTACTACTTCAGATTCACGACTCAGTTATTGTTGAATGTGCGGAAAAAGAAGCCGAAGAAGTGGCAAAATTGCTCAAGGACACCATGGAAAACGTCTACAAACTGCCTGTCAAACTCGACGTCGACACATCAATCGGCCAAAACTGGGGCGAACTCTAAAAATTACCGGGAATCCCGGTATATTGACAAAAACATGCAATTCCCGGTAGAGTAGTGGTAT
>CAYGDJ010000070.1:0-3607 GCA_964348625.1 uncultured Candidatus Saccharibacteria bacterium
GAGCTTCCGCCGAACCAGACTGCCAAGAATTCATCGTTTCAACATCAAGCCACCAAACATAATCCCCGGTATTAGAGTTTAGTCCTTTGCTGTTAGCGGCTGCCTTAAACACACCTTCTGTATAAATTGAACGGTTCCAGCCGTATAGCCATGAGCAAGCCTTGTCGTTGGCTCCACTGCAGTCATTATATGGGTTAGGGGGTAGATTCCCATTGGAGTCATACGATGTTGTTGGCCACGATACCCAGTCGTAAGAGGTATCCTGTGCAGGATTTGCCGTGTTTACATATACTTGGAACTTCGACTGCTTTGAGCCAGTTTTGGCTTTGTTAGCCCATACAAGCTGATCTGCCAAACAACTGTTTGGCGTTGCTGCATTACCGCCATTGATGCCAACAATTCCAAAGTAGTGCTCAGTTGGTAAGCTTTTACCACATTGAGGATATGAAACATCGTAGCCGACCATCTCAACAGTCGGTGCTGTAGGCTTGGCAGCAAATGCAACTGACGGTACAAGCAGTACGGCAATTAATGATAGTGATACTAGGGATAATAGTTTCCTCATGTAATGAGTATACCAAAATTGTTAGGTAAAGACTTGCTGCGGTTGAAGCCAACTTCAAGCAAAAAACGCCGAATTGCTCGACGTCTCTAAGAAACTTTTTCTATTTTTATCTTGGTGCACTCGGTGGGCAAAAAGTTTACACGTTATTAGAGATGAGCTAGATCTACATTTCTGGTTTCGTCACGCTTAACGATAGTGACTTCATCTCCTACGGCTATGGTAGTACCTGGTTCGAATTTATGGACACCGTTCTGACCAAAGAAGTCACCTCTTTTGCCATTGAGCGGGTCGATACCTCGTCTAGTTTCCTTCAGCGCCTTTGTAACTACGAGCTCAGATCTTTCCCCCGTTGATTGGTCGGTGTTGGGTACGGGGCAGCGGGCACATGCGCGAACAATAAAGACGGTCAGATTGCCTATCCTGACCTCACGCCAATAGTCTTCATCGTATGCGTCTAATTCTTCGCCGGAAACAACTATGTTACCTCTAAATCGGTCAATCGGTATTGGGTCAGACATATGCGTATTAAGTTCGGCCAGTGACGCCTCGCTGACAACCAATAGGGGGAAGCCGTCTGCAAAGCCGACCTGGGTCGTTGCCCCGTCTACTTGACACTCCTGCTTAACTGTCCGTGACTGAGCTACTCGAAAAAGTTCGGCATCTTTGTCTAGATATTCGCTAAACCAGGCAGCAGCTTCACTACCCTGAAATTGACCTGTACCGGCTTTTTTAAAGAAACTTATTGGTTTTTCTTTGCCTTTAGTCTCGAGATCAACGGCTAGAGTCTCCATGCTCGGGGCATTAACGACCAGTGTACCGTCAATAATAGTCGGTTTGACTACGGCGAGTTGTGGTTCTTTACGCTGGCTCATAAACCCGCCATCAGGGTCGCACACTATCCATTCTCTATCGTACTGAATGCCAAGTTCTGTGAAGGTAACTTCGTCAACGTGTGTGGCAGCAGCCCCTTTGATTGGGTAGAAGGATAACTCTGATACCTCTGGGTTTGACATAAAAAAATCTTAACACACCGCCGCGCAAAGAAATAATGCCAGTGCTTGGTGCAAGCGTATTGACGCATTACAGACATCTGCGTTTGAGCAATATGACAATCAGGAACTTAGGAATTTGGTGGAATTATTTCAGCTTTCGGGAAATTTAGTCTAAGCACTGGATGTGCTTATCCATTTTCTTTTAGAAATGCCTTGAGTTTTTCGAGTAATCCAGGGTATTGGAAAGCTTGGGCAGGATCATCGACTACTTCTAGTTGACGCCACTCTAATGCGGCTATATCATCTTGCGGCGTAGGCGTACCTTCCCATTTAGTTACCACAAAGGTACAGTCTACGACAGAAATGGGGGGCATGTTATCCGTATCATATTCACGATGCCAAACATCAAGCAGAGCAAATTCCGTAATCTTTACCCCAAGTTCTTCCATAGCCTCTCGCCGTGCAGCGTCATAGGCACTTTCGCCATAATCAACAAATCCGCCAGTTAACTGCAATCTACCGTTAAGGTCTTGTCTTGAATCATTTGAACCACGGACTGCAGTAAGTATTTGATTATCTTTTATAAAAAGTGTGGTAACAGAAGTTTTTGGGTTATTCCATAGTTGCCAATTGCAGGCAGAGCAAGCAAAAGTAGTCTTGTCCTTTGCTGATACACTGTCTTTTTTCCCACATTTTGGACAGTAGTTGAAGTTCATAATATATAGCCTTGATATTGTCTTGGCGCGGGATAGTTGATGCATTTCAAACATCTGCTATTACCGCACTGGAGGATTATATGCTACAAAACATATTAAATCTATTTAACTTGTCAGGTAATTCACTTTCCTAATACCGTCTACCACCATCTGCAACAATTACGCTGCCGTTTAGATAAGAAGCATCCTCACTAGCAAGAAATAGAATGATCTTGGCGATTTCGTCTGCTTCTGCAAAACGACCGAGGTATATTTTGGCTGTTTCTTTATCTACAAATTCATCCGGCAAATCTTTGTTCATCTCAGTATTAACCCATCCTGGAGCCACAGCATTAACATTGGCAAAAGGCGCAAGCACCTGCGCAAAGTTCCTTGTAAGCGTAATTACGCCCGCCTTGGTAGCATCGTAATCAATAGATTCTGGGTTCGGGGCATCAATACCACTCGTAGAAGAAACGTTTATTATTTTTCCCGTATGTCTTTCCTTCATATGCTTAGCTAGGTGTTTAGACGTCAAGTAAACACCCAGGAGGTTTGTATCTAATGTTGTGTGCCACTGCTCGGTCGTTCTTTGCTCGATCGGTGCGTCATACACAATACCGGCATTATTGACAAGAATATCAACCCCACCGTATTCATTTATCCCTGATTGAACTAAATACTCGACTTGCTGCTCATTTGATACATCGGCTTCTAATGCTATTGCTTCTCCGCCAGCTTTGATTATTGCTTCTTTGACTTTGTCTACATTCTCTTGTGCATCAGGTTCGTATCTTGAAATATAGTAGTCCAGGACTACTTTTGCTCCTTCTTTTGCAAATAATTTTGCTGTGGTAGCGCCTATACCACGACTTGCGCCCGTAATCAGAGCAACTTTTCCTTTTAATTTCATATAAGTCATAATAACAAAAAAGAGTCCTTGATGGGCTCTTTTGTTAGAAACTACACTGTTTGAAAATCTTTTGGGTTCAAATGGTGCGGAGTTACAGAATTTACTTAAACTTTTTGGAGCATTGGTTGACGGTAGCCTATCAAATGCCCCGAGCATCCCTGTTTCGCTCAAAAATAAGGAGCTTGGTATCTACTAGCCCAGCTCCGCCAATTCGTAAACATCAATAGCAGGCTCTTCATACGAATGTGCTTCACGAATTGCAGCAACAACCGCTTTAACACTTGCGTCATCACAAGTAATTTCAATTCGTTCTTCTGAGACCTCTTCAAGCTGACCTATTTGCCCAATGGCGGGCTTAGCTCCATCAATAGGCAGAAACCGCCCAGTGCCTTTTACTGAAAAACTACAATAAGTATAATTGCCGACCTTGCCGCCTCCGGCA
>CAYGDJ010000071.1:0-3505 GCA_964348625.1 uncultured Candidatus Saccharibacteria bacterium
TTGTTGCTGGGAAGCGGCCGTGACGATTTGAGGTGCGGCTTGCTTCACCTCTGATTTTAGAGCCTCGAGCTCATCAGCGACAACTTGTTTGTAGTTAGGGAAGTTGGTCTCCAGCCACTTGAGTGCACCGGCTTCGTCATTGCGGTCAATGAAGCCTTCGAATTCGTCTAATTGGTCATTGGTCATCTGTTCGGCAAGCTTCATACCGACGCGCATCTCTAGCGTTTCATAGATATGTTGCAGCATGCGGTTTTTTTCCTCCGCCGGCAGGGTGCCGAGGCCTAATTCTTTCAGTAAATTATCGTCAAGTTTGAACATACTTTTCTCCTGTTCGCTCTATTTTACTATGAACCCGTTTCATATCTCAAATTTGTTAAGTCCAAAATAGAAGCATACTCTATACAACCGCCATTATTATTAGGGTCACAGCAATGGCCATACCAGCCCAGAAGCCGCTCTGAGCTGCTTGCTTATACGTCATGGGGTTCACGGGCAAATTGGATGACAGTTTGGTTCTGTCTTGTTGGGTTTGGCTGAAGGCGGCATGTTGCTGAGTAGTTTGCTGGTGCAGGTCTGCCAGAACCTTGCCCACTGATGTCGCACCGAACTGCTGTGATACAACAGCTTCGTCCTTGATTTCGTGGCGCTTCTCCAAGCTAGCTTCTAGAGGTACGTTTCGCTCTGCTGCTGTCTCTACCTCCTGGAGTACCACAATCGGCGTCACTTCAGGGCTTATTTCGGGAAGTTTGGCTTGATATTCAATTGGCCTCTCAGGCAAATGCCGTAACTTCTCAGGAGCTTTGCCCGCCTGATTGTTGGTATCGATCTGTTCAATCGCTGGTTGAATTACACCTAAGCGACGCTCAAACTGCTGAGTTCTGGATTTGACCGTTTCCATTTCTTTATTTGTACCCTGGGCTAATTGTTCAAGCTGTCTAGTAATATTCTTCGTGACAGTCATGTTGTGATTTAATTGCTGAACCTTACGTTTTATAAGCTGGTCCTCACGCTTTAGTTTGCGATCACGGTGTCTTGATAATTGGTCGACTGTCAGCCCAGTTAAAATAGCCGGACCCCAACCCGCACGACGATCGATGACTGCTTGCTCTGGTGCTGGTTTGCTAGTCGGTATTTCTGCTGATCGTTCGTACAAAACTTCCGGCATAACAGCTGGTTCGGTCTGTTCCTCGATTGACTGCGGTACTTCTGGAGCGATTGGGGTTTCGATGGGTTGACTGGATCGTTCATTAGGAACTTTGGGTAAGTCCAGTACAAATTCACCCTGTGCTGAAGATAGTTCGGTGTTTTCTGCTTCTGGAAGGTCTGATTCGGATGCGGTTTGTCGCCCTTCGGTTGTGGAGGCAGAGGCTGACCCTATCTTTTCTACCGGAGCAATCGATCCGAATAGTTTGTTGAATAATCTCCGTAGGCGGTTTTTCTTTTTGCCGCCCTCGGTTTCTTCGTCATCTTCATCCTCTTCGGACTCTTGATTCTGTCTCTCTACTTCCTGCTGGCGCAACCGTGCCAGATATGCCAAAAAACCCTCGCCCGGTATGGGTGTGGTTGTTTTTTCTTTGTCATCCTTTTTGGATTCCTCCCAGGATGGTCGCCGATCTTCCATAACAGAGGTAAGTTATACCATATTTACAAGCTACGGGCAACGGTCTCTCTGGTAAATACTTCTATGCGATCCTCCAACTGCAGGTCGAGTTTGCTTGATGTTTTGAGGCTCAGACCACACATTTCGCCCTCAAACACTTCCTTGGTATCTTGGGGGCCTCGTTTTAGGTTGACGATCTCTGCTTCGGCAAGTGTTTCATCGCCACGCGTAACTTTGACCAGCGCGGGAGTGACGATCTTGCCCTTTGTCACCTCACCACCACAAATCACCTCTGTTTTGGTGGTCTTGAACACTCCCTTCACGATCAAACGGCCAAGTTCCGTTTCCACGATCTCCGGAGGGAGCAGTTTGGTTAACTCGCCTTTCACGTCGTCGATAAGTTCATAAATAATCTTGTACAGTCGTACCGGCACACGATCTCGGCTGGCACGTTGTTTGATGTTCGGCGGCATGCTAACACTAAAACCATAGATGATAGCCTGACTTGAGTGTGCGAGGTGTACGTCATTTTCGTTAATCGGGCCAATACCAGAACCAACAATCCGAACAGCCACTTCTTCTGTATCTAGTCCCCTAAGACTATCGGCAACAGAAGTAAGTGACCCCTGTACGTCAGCCTTGATAATGATGTTGAGTTCGTTTAGTTCCCGACTGCGATTGATGATCCTAATCAGTTCACCACTGTTGATATCGGCTCTTCCGCCTTTGCTTGCCTTTGCCGTTAAGCCTGCTTGGGCTTGCAGTCGAGCGGTTTTCTCATCTTTCACCGCTGTAAACTCATCGGCAAATTCCGGTAATGTCTTGAACCCCGTGATCACCACAGGTGTCGAAGGTCCGGCTTTGTCTAGGGGCTTGCCGTCGGTTGATTCTAAATTACGGATGCGGGCATAGGCTGCTCCAGCTACCACAAAATCACCAGTCCGAAGCTCGCCAGCTTCGATCAAGGCAATGGCGACAGGGCCTCGTCCCTGTTCCATGTGTGCTTCAATAACCAGCCCACTGGCGGGTACATCGGTGTCAGCTTTCAGCTCTTCAACATCAGCTACCAGTAACACCATATCGAGCAACTGATTGATGCCCTCGCCAGTTTTTGCCGAGACAGGAACTACCACTATGTCACCACCCCATTCCTCAACTAGTAGATCATTCTCTGATAATTGTTGCTTGATACGGTTTAGATCAGCGCCTTCTTTATCGATTTTGTTGATGGCGACGACTATTTTGACACTGGCTTTACGGGCAAAACGGATGGCCTCTACGGTTTGGGGTTTGATACCGTCATCGGCTGCTACAACTATGATAACCACGTCAGTTAACTGAGCCCCGTGTTCCCGCAGTGCGGCGAACGCTTCGTGGCCTGGTGTATCTAGAAATGTAATGGCTCGATCGGCGTGATTAACCTGATAGGCAGAGATGTGCTGAGTAATACCTCCGGCTTCACCCTTCACCACACTAGCACCCCGAATAGCATCTAGCAGACTGGTTTTGCCGTGATCCACATGACCCATGACTGCAACAACTGGCGGACGGGATGCTGCCTTGTCGCTAGCCGCTCGCTTGACGCGTGCTGGAGCCGCCTCAGCTTCTTTTTTGACAAGTTCGATGTCCAGATCAAGCTCGCCCGTGATAATCTGGGCCGTATCAAAGTCAATACGCTCATTAACAGTTGCCATCACCCCATTTTTCATGAGCTCGGTTATGAGTTTTGTTACCGGCAACATAAGTTTTTCGGCTAGGGAGCCGACGGTGATGTGGTCTTCGATTTCTACTTTTGTAGACATAATTGTCGACTCCTTTCTACTAGCTTTACACTTACATTATTATTTACTGGACTTACCCAAAGCTCCCCCATCCCCAGACCAACTAATCTCGGCTGATAGCGGT
>CAYGDJ010000072.1:0-3501 GCA_964348625.1 uncultured Candidatus Saccharibacteria bacterium
TAGCTGGTATTTCCTGCGCTTTGCCGACCCTCATAACGCCAAAGCGGCTTTTGATAAAGATAAGGCCAAGTTCTGGCTGCCGGTGGATGATTACATCGGCGGTGCCGAACACGCCGTCATGCACCTGTTGTACGCTCGGTTCTGGACCAAGGTTATGTACGATGAAGGTCTGATAAGTTTTCAGGAACCGTTCAAAACATTGCGCAACCAAGGCATGATTCTGGCTCCCGATGGCCTGAAAATGAGCAAGAGCAAGGGCAACACCATAGAGCCTGATGAATTGATCAACCAAGGTTACGGCGCCGATTCCATCCGGATTATGGAGTTGTTCATAGGCCCTTGGAACCAGTCAGCCAACTGGTCTGTGGAGGGCATGGGCGGAGCATTCCGGTTCTTGCAGCGTATCTGGACACTCTGCCAAGAACATCTGGCAGAAAAGGACAAACAACAAAGAACAGACAACAGTCAGGAAAAGGAGCTGCAACGACTACTCCATGCCACCACCAAAAAGGTGACGGAAGACTTACATGAGCTCGGTTTCAATACGGCAATCGCATCGTTGATGGAGTGTGTGAATGAGATGTATCGCCTAAAAACAATGATGCCTCTGGGCAATGAGTTCTGGCAGACGGCTCTCGAAGTACTCGCCAAATTAGTCGCACCATTTGCCCCACACATCGCCGAAGAGCTGTGGAATCAGCTAGGATGCCAAGGCTCGGTGCACACTAGTACCTGGCCGGTGTGGCACGAGGCTGTGCTCAAAACTGACATCATGAACATTGTGGTGCAGGTCAATGGCAAGGTTCGCGCCAATGTCACGCTAGCCGCAGGTGCCTCTGAAGATCAAGTCGTCGAGGCAGCCAAAGCTGATGAAAAAGTGCAAACCTACCTGGGTGGCCAGCCGAAGAAAACCATCTACGTGCAGCACAAGCTAGTTAACTTCGTGGTGTAATATGAGCTTGAGGTTCTAGCCCTAATCTGTTAAGCTTAGAGGTAATTTCAGTAGATAATCAGTTCTAAGGAGCATATTTTCGATGGGTAAACCCAAGAAACGAACCAGCCCCCGCCGTACCGGCTCGCGCCGCAGCCACCTGGTGCTTAAACTGGCACGGGTTGTAAATGCCAAATCACCGGTCAAAGTATTCACTACTCGCCGTGAATCAGGCAAACAGTCCAAGGCTACGGGAACTAGTAATTAGAAACTAGAAATTAGCAGCGTGATCCAAAGCTGCTAGAATAAGTACAAGGATCAACATTAAAAATCCATGGCAGAACAAGCACTATCGTCAGCAAGGAATACGCTAATTCCTGATTCCCATTGGCTAATTGCCGCAGACGGAGTCCGATCATGAGTGCTAACCGTCACCTCGGCCGTATCATTGCCCTCCAAACGCTGTATGAACAGGAGTTTAGGGCTATGTGTGGCGACAAGAGTTTCAAACTAGCCGAGGTTCTCAGCCGTAACATCACTCGTTATCGAGATTTGGTTCAGGAACCAAGCTTCATCAAACGGCTGGTTGCTGGGATAAACAAACATCAATCGGAACTTGACGCGCTACTGCAGCCCATCGCACCAGAGTGGCCGATTGACCAGATCGCCCGTATGGACCGGGTTGTCTTGTGGATTGGCGCCTATGAACTGCTCTACGAAAAAGACACGCCACCCAGGGTAGTGATCAACGAGGCAGTGGAGCTAGCCAAGGGGTTTGGCGGCGAAAACTCCTCCAAATTTGTCAACGGCGTACTTGGCACACTGTTCCGCAATCATATCGGAGATCCAGAAGCCACGGAATCGAAAACTACACCAAAGAAGAAAGCATGATAATGATAAACTTCAAACGAACCACTAGTACCAGACCTCAAGGATTTGATCTGTTTTTTGTTTTTTGTTTTTTGTTTTCTGTAAAGTCAGAGGCTTTACGATGAAAAGGCCTAAGCCCCTACAAGGATTTAAGAAATTTGTCCGCGAGCGCCGTCCGGCGATCAGTGAGGTGGTGCGCGAGCCAACCGCTGGTGGTGTGATTTTCAGGCGGAACAAAAAAAGCAATGAGATCGAGATATTGCTGATTCAGGACGCCAAAAACCGCTGGACCATCCCCAAGGGTCATATAGAAGAAGGCGAAGATGCCAAAACGACTGCGGAGCGTGAGATTCGTGAGGAAACCGGCCTGCAGGAGATGAGAGTTTTCAATTGGCTGGGCAAGATTAATTTCCGCTATCGCCGTATGACCAGTCTGGTGCTGATGACGACAGAAATCTTTCTGGTAAAAGCCCTGGGCGACACCGACAAACTGAAGCCGGAAGACTGGATGAATGGTATCAAATGGTTTACTGCGGCCCAGGCATTGGACAAAATCGAATACGATGACATCGGCAAATTAATCTTACTGGGACTTAAAAAAATCAGGAGCGAGAATCTGTAAATGGATATCAATACTTACCAAGCATTTGCGACAAGTTACCTTGGCGGATCGTTTACCGATACCGAATT
Organism: uncultured Candidatus Saccharibacteria bacterium; assembly: GCA_964348625.1. Classification (GTDB taxonomy): domain Bacteria; phylum Patescibacteriota; class Saccharimonadia; order Saccharimonadales; family CAZARM01; genus CAYGDJ01. The sequence goes on from CAYGDJ010000072.1 coordinate 2,492, forward strand.
ATTGCTGAGTGCTTTCACCCACCGTTCATACGTCAATGAACACAAAAAAACAGCCCATACGCACAACGAGCGCCTGGAATTCCTCGGCGATGCTGTGTTGGAGCTGGTAGTCACCGAGTATCTCTACGGAAACTTCTCTGATCCGGAGGGTGTGCTGACCAACTGGCGCAGCAGCCTAGTTCGGACAGAGAGTATTAGCGCAGCGGCTTCGCGTTTGGAGATTGAACCGCTGTTGCGGTTGAGCCGAGGCGAGAAGCGAGGTACGGCCCGGGCCCGGGCACAAATCCTAGCCAATGCGTTCGAGGCAGTGATCGGTGCGCTGTATCTGGAGCGCGGCTACGAAGCTACCAAAGTATTCATCGAGGCCAATTTGCTTAACACGTTCGACGACATTCTGAAAACCGGCTCCTGGATGGATCCCAAATCCCACCTACAGGAGTTAATCCAGAGCGTCGAAGGCTTTACACCGATCTACAAAGTTCTGGCCGAGGAAGGTCCGGACCACGACAAGGTCTTCACCGTAGGAGTATTCGTAAACGGCAAGCTAAAGGGCGAGGGACAAGGGCCGAGTAAGCAAGCCGGACAAGTTGCCGCCGCCGAAGCCGCCCTAACTGCCCATCAAAGTACACCGCCGACGGATTGACATATCTGTTACTACTCTGTAAAATAGCGCATTGAATCATTAATCAAGGAAGGGATGTAGCATTTATGCTCGTTATTCGTATGCAGCGAACCGGCCGATCCGGTCACGCTCAATTCCGCGTCGTCGTCCAAGACTCACGCCGGACCCCTACCAGCGGCAAAATCGTGTCGCTCATAGGCCACTATAATCCACACAGCAAAGAAACTGTACTGGACAAGGAACGCGCGGCGTTCTATCTAGAACACGGCGCCCAGCCATCCGAGCGAGTTACTCGGCTATTGCAGGCCGAAGGCGTCAAGCTGCCAGACTGGGTTAGCTTGAGCGACCAAAAACAACGTACCGTGCGCAACGCCGACAAGCGCCGCAG
>CAYGDJ010000073.1:0-3490 GCA_964348625.1 uncultured Candidatus Saccharibacteria bacterium
TTACCGATGAATTTTATAAGCAGCATGAACATGACCGTCAGGCCGAGTACTTTTATAATGGTTTCTGTGTTTATGGAAACGGCGTTTTCGCTTTTGTTGAAAAATTTCATATTACTATTATGCTTTTTCTAGCTCCGCTTTGCAATTGCCATAGAGTAGGTGGTCAGTAGTTCGTGGCCAACCACCCGAACGTCGAACTGCTCGACGTGAGCTTCCTGCCAGTGCTTGGCTGATGATCGAGCCCGATAATTGTTGATGAAATGTTTGAGAACCTTGGCAAATTCCTGGGAGTTCTTTGGATTAAAAACCTGGTTGCGGCGGCCAGCCATAACCGACCGATAGCCGATGTTGTTGCCGGCCAGCACTACGCCAGCTCCGGCAGCCATGGCCTCGATCAGCACAATCCCGAAACTTTCGCCGCCGGTACTGGGAAATACGGCGATGTCGGCGCTGGCTAGGTAATGCGGCTTGTCTTCTTCGCTGACAAAACCTTTGAACTGCACAATCTGTTTGAGGTGATTGTCCTTCACAAATTTTTTGAGTCGTGGTTCCAGCGGTCCTTTGCCGCAAATTAGCACCCGAACTCTGGCCAGCTCATGCTGCCGATGAAGTAGTTCAAGCGCCTGGAGTAAATAAAGGCAACCTTTGCGCTCCACCAACCGACCCAAAAATACTATGGTTAGTTTGTCATCACGGTATTGTCTCAGTGGCTTGCCACTGCGAAAATTATGGATTGATACGACGTTTGGCAATACTTCTGATTCGACCCGAAAGGCTCGTTTGGCAAATTGTCGAGCCGGCTCAGAGACACTATATATAGCGTCGAAGCGCCTTAGACTGCGCCTTAACGCTACCCCTAGCGCCTTGGTGGCCAATTTTTCAAGTCCAGAGAACGGAATGACGTGAAACGTTCCGATGATTGCCGTTGATTCTGGAGCCAGACGGATTATCCGGCCGGCCAGCCACGGGCTATAGGGCATCTGCACGTGCAGAATGTCAAACTGCTCAGATTCCAGCAAGGTTTTGATGGGTTGTTTTGAAGCTGGCAGGGGGGTACTCATGCGGTTTTGATTGAAGTGCGCCTGAACATTGCGGCTGAGGCTATGAACCCGTGGAATGTCGGTCCGTTTGGTTTCGCCGACTAGGTAATGCACTTCGTGACCCTGTATGCCATACCATTTGCCCAGCGTCAGAATGTACTGTTGAACTCCGTCGGATTTGTCCAGACTGTCATCGAGTACAAAGCCAATTTTCATGCCGTTAGTGCTCCTTCGATGTATTCTTTTTGGTAAGATAAAACGTAGCTATTATAAAAAGCTCTAATGTGATTCATTGTTTTTTGTTCTTTTTTATTTGTTCTTTATAAAGCGCTTCGTATTGATCGACAACTTTTTTGTAATCAAATTGCTTTACATATTTTTGGGACCAATTCAGCCAGCTTTTTCGAAGTGTCTCATCGTATAACAATAACTCCAGCCGGCGGGCAAAATCTTCAGTGTCTTTGGGATTAACCACCGATATCTTTCCACGTCCATCCATGACCGATACGTACCCAGGATTGTTACCAGCAACAATCACTACGCCCATGGCCATGGCTTCAAGCAACACGATGCCAAAACTCTCGCCGTATAATGCCGGAGAACAGAAAAGGCTGCTGCTTGCCAATAACTCTAGCTTGGTAGCCTCATCAACAAAACCCAGGAAGGTGACTTTGCTGAGTTTCAGCTCTTTAACTAGTTGTTCTAATTTTGCTCGGTCAGGACCACTACCAGCAATGATAAGCTCTACGCTTGGACGTTTTTTTTGCAACTCGGCCGTGGCTTTTATAAGGTATTTGACACCTTTGCGCTTTTCTAGCCGGCCGATGTACAAAATTGTGTCCGGCTGACGTTTCAGATTGGCTTTCGCCGGGTCATATTTATGTAAATCTATGCCGTTAGGGATAATACTAACTTCGTGATGAGTGTGCTCCTTGACAAATCCGGCAGCAACATTCGAAACAGCCGTGATGGCGCTAAGTCGACTAAAAATCGGTCGAGCGTAGGGGACACGTAAAGCTCCAATGGTGCGCGCCATAGGCGTGTCAGGATGTATGGCATGGAATGTGGCGACAACCGGGCAGGTTGCTTTGGCAATAATCTGAGCGCCAATGATGGGCACTTCTGGCTCATGCACATGCATCAGGTCAAAATTTTCGCTCGCCAGCAATTCTTCTATGCCTTCAAGGTCAATCGCCATACCCCACTCGTGAGAAGTGCTAATCGGTGTCTTTACTAATGTAGAATTCCCGACGTAAATAACATTTGCTGGCGGGTGTTCACCATTTTTCCTGGGTCTTGGGGTCAAAATTTTCACGGTGTGGCCACGTTTGCGAAGCTCGACCGCCTGGGCTAGGACGTGTTCTTGAACGCCACCACCACGGAACATATCATACGGACAAACTAACCCTATCTTCATCTTGGTTTCTAGTATAACAGTTAGAAGAATGTCCCATGTATCATGTGTCATGTAACAGAGATGTTTTATGTTTCATGTACCAATTTGAAACCGAATCATGCTACTTGCTACTTGCTACATGTATTTATGACTTCTGGGCCAGTAGGCGGCGAATTTTGGCTGGCAGCATCGGCGCAGCCGTCTTGGCATCGGCGATGACACTTGGCGCATGAGTGTCCATCTGGGCTTTTATAGACGTAACTTTACTAAACACCACGCCCAGGTGCTGTTCGACACGGAAATTATCAAAGTATCTATCGGCATCAATCGAGACATGCCACAGCGGTAACTCAACGCGCTTTTGGCAATTGTCCAGTGTCAGGAATTCGACTGTTGTTTTCATATGGGTGCGGACATCGTTGCTATGCCACAGGCGAATCTCCATGTCCATGGCAGCTTTGCTGGCGCCACGGTCGAGGGGTTTGAACTTCTGCCGAGCGTTATGCGTCCGGTGATACGCCGACTTGAGCGCCCATGGGTGCAGCAGCACGTTACGGAAGAAAATCGCCGGTAAGCGATGGGAGAAAAACCTTGCTCCAGACAGATAGAACAAGTACCTGGGTTTGGTAAAGACGAAGTCGTCCTTGTGGGCGAAGCCGACGACCGATATCAGCAGGTCAACTTTCTTGGCCAGGTCTGGATAGCGCTGAAGCATACGGGTTACCACTACAAAACCGAAGCTGAGGCCGGCGATGGTGACTTTTTTGCGTTTGTAACGCATTTTGATAAACGCTGCTAGGTAGTCGGCCAGCTTGTCTACCGTCGGGACTTCGCTTATCCGGTAGAAGCTCTGCATGCCGCCAAACCCGGGCAGGTCGGGCATGGTCACCGCTCCGTACTGGTTCATATCCTGAATCACGCCCCACCAGCGTTCCAGGCTGGAATGGTGTCCGTAGACGAACAAAATCTCGCGGTGCTTGTTTTTTGGGGCTGGCACGTGCAGCATCCGCCCTTGTAAGCCGTTGATGTACAAAGGGACAATATAATCGTCAGG
>CAYGDJ010000074.1:0-3420 GCA_964348625.1 uncultured Candidatus Saccharibacteria bacterium
AGCCTATGTGTTTACTGTGCTTGCCGGTACCTACCTGGGCATGGCAATCGCCCACAATGATGATGACCACCATTCAGTTAACATCCCTGAACAGGTCGAATCCAGGGGGATACATGGTGGTTAACCGTTCAAAAACTAAGGGATATAAGTAAGGGAGAAACGGTATGGAAGAACTATCAAAAGGAATTATGCTGGCTGTTTCATTAGGAATGGCTGCGCTCGGCTTAGGCATGGTCGGATCAAGCTACATGAAGGCACTTGGTCGTAACCCGGAAGCTGGTAAGGCTGCCTCACAGGTCATCATCATCGCGGCGATGATCGAGGTGACGGCGCTATTGGCTTTCCTGCTCGGCGCCTTTTTACTATAGGAATTTATGGGAGTGAACGTGCTGGAAATGATGCAAATGGTTAGATTCATTGGAGAGACTGCCGCGCATGGCGAAGCAGCCGCTGAGAAAACGGCCGGCATTGCTGCGCTGGGTATTGATCCGCTGGCTATTTTGGCGCAGGCTGGCACGTTCCTCGTCCTATTTTGGGTGGTCAAGAAATTTGCCCTAGAGAAAATCGTCGCCTCGTTAGAAGAGCGTCGCAAAACCATCGACAAAGGAGTACATCTGGGTTTCGAAATGGAAAAACAGCGCTCCAAACTGGAAGAGCAGATAGAGGAATCATTGCGCGAAACTCGTGTGCGAGCTGATCAAATCATCGCAGAGGCTCACAAAGAAGCCGGCGAGGTGCTGAAAGCGGCTGAAGATTCGGCCGGGCACAAGGTCGACACGATGTTGGCCGATGCCCACCTAAAGATCGAGGACGACATGAAGAAAGCCAAAGTCATGTTAGAAAAAGACATGCTAAACCTAGTGGCTGATGCTACCGAGGCGATAATTGCCGAAAAGCTAGACGCCGACAAGGATAATGCGCTCATCAGACGAGTGTTGTCAGGAGCCAAAAAATGAAATCACCAATTAACAAATCCCAATTACCAGGCAATCACCAATACTCAATGGCCAATGTCCCAACTTGGTCATTCAAGATTTGGGGCTTTTGTCATTGCTTGGTTATTGCTGTTTGTGGCTTGGTCATTCTGACTAGAAGTAGGCCATATGAGGCGTAAGGAACTGGTAAAAGCAGCCATGAAACTGTTGGAAGAGGGTAAGAATCCGAAGCAGACGGCAAGGGCCATTGCAGCATATCTGATTGCCGAAAAGCGCACCAGCGAACTCAATTCCCTGTTGCGTGATCTGGAAGAACTACGGTTCGCCCGTCATGATAGTCTGGAAGTGACAGCTACGACAGCACGGACTTTGACGGAGGAAACAAAACAGCACATCGGCAAACTGTTTGACGCCAAAACCATAAAAATCCATGAGGAAATTAACCAAGAAGTCCTTGGTGGCGTAAAGGTGCGTGCACTGGATAAGGTCGCAGACTTTAGTGTGCAGGCTCGTTTGCAGCGATTAAGGAGAGGAGTATGATGACCGAAATTTCTATCAAAGAATTAAGCACAGACATTCGCAAAGCGATCGAAGATCTGAAGACCCGGCCGGAAGTTGAATCAGTCGGAATCGTCACCCGCATCGGTGACGGCGTGGCCTGGATTTATGGCCTACGCAACGCTGGATATAACGAAATGATCGACATAGAAACCACTGACGGCGACACGGTCACGGCCTTTGCTCTGAACTTGGGCGAGGACGAGATCGGTGCGGTTCTGCTGGCTGGTGAGCGGGGGGTCAAAGCTGGTGCTAACGCTCGACTGACTGGACGTATCCTGGAAGTTCCGGTTGGTCCGGAACTCGTCGGACGCGTGGTAAACCCGCTTGGAGAACCACTTGATGACAAAGGGCCGATCAAGGCCACGCACATGAGCCCAGTTGAACGACCAGCGCCAGGTGTGCTAGACCGCAAAAGCGTCCATGAGCCGCTCATGACAGGATTGCTCGCCATTGATTCCATGGTGCCGATTGGTCGCGGCCAGCGAGAGCTGATAATTGGCGACCGTCAGACCGGTAAGACGGCTGTAGCGGTAGATACCATGATCAACCAACATCGCCAACAGACCGGTGTTATCAACATTTACGTAGCTGTTGGCCAGAAACTGAGTAAAATCGCCCGACTGGTAGAGCGCCTCAAGCGTGAAGGTGTCATGGATCAAACCATCGTTGTGGCTACTTCAGCGGCCGACCCGGCCTCTCTGCAATATCTGGCTCCTTACGCTGCGACATCCATGGGTGAATACTTTCGTGACAATGAGCAACACGCCCTGATCATCTACGATGATTTGTCCAAGCACGCAGCCGCTTACCGCCAGATGTCCTTGCTGCTGCGTCGCCCGCCCGGCCGCGAAGCCTACCCTGGGGACGTCTTTTACCTGCATTCACGCTTGCTGGAACGGGCTTCGAAATTGTCCGATGCTAACGGAGCCGGCTCACTGACCGCTCTGCCGATCATCGAGACTCAAGCCGGTGATATCAGCGCCTACATACCTACCAATGTTATCTCTATCACTGATGGCCAGATATTCATGGAAACCAACCTGTTTTACCAGGGCATTCGTCCGGCCATCTCCGTCGGTCTATCTGTCTCGCGTGTTGGCGGCTCTGCCCAGACCAAGGCCGTAAAAAGCGTGGCTGGCAACTTGCGCCTGGCCCTAGCCCAGTTCCGTGAACTTGCCGCTTTTGCTCAGTTCTCTACCGACCTAGACGCCGAGACCAAACAGCGCATTGAGCGTGGTCAGCGTTTGACCGAGCTGCTAAAGCAATCGCAGTACTCACCGCTGGGTGTCTGGGAGCAGACAGCCCTGCTGATGGCTGCCAACGAAGGCGCGTTTGACCATGTGCCAGTTACAGAGATCAAACCAGCAGCCGCGGCTCTGTTGAAGGACTTGCACAACGGCAACCGCAAAGAAATGAATATCCTGAACCAAGGTGACAAACCAGACGAAAAAATCACTAAGTTGATTGTAGATACCGCCAAACGTATAGCTAAGCAATATGAGCCTAAACAAACTAAGGGTGCGGAGAAGGAATAATTATGGGTAGATTTTTTAATAAAGTGCGTCACGATACTCTCGAGCAAGAACGAGCTGAAATTATGAAAGCGTTTTTCTACCGAAGGCAAAAAATCATTGATGAAAATATAAGTTGTGCAGTTGGAGAATTAGCAATAGCGTTGGCTGGTGAAGAAGGTAGAACCTCCTTGTCAGTAAGAATTGCAGAAAATCCCGGAGATCACGAGAATTATGACCTACTCATTGAATCTGAGCAAGCTCGCTGGAACGAAGCCTATGCTGTTGTCAGAGGAATCCATTTAGCTGTGATAGAAGAAATATATAGCAGAAGTATTTATTGAGGTAGGTTGGGATAAATGGCTAATACTATTGCATTAAAACGAAGAATTACCTCTGTCAAGAACACTCGG
>CAYGDJ010000075.1:0-3399 GCA_964348625.1 uncultured Candidatus Saccharibacteria bacterium
CTTCCTGATCGTATACTGAAGGCAGTCCAACACTTGATAGGGTGGTCTGTCTCATGGCTGGAATTGTTGGAGATAATTTGTTGAAAATGCGGTATTTTGGCGTTGTTTTTGTTGCCAGCGCTCCTCGGCCAGGCGAATCAGGGTCTGCACCAGTTCGACGCTACTGACGCCAGCGGCTCGCCAATTGTGAGCATATAGACCACCTGGTAGGGGATTAACTTCATTGAAGTAAACTGTTTCAGATTTGCTGTCGATCAGCATATCCACCCGAGCAATGCCACTACAGCCAAGAGCTCGATAAACCTTTAGTCCAGTCTTTTCAGCTTTATTGTATAAGTCTTTGTCTAGTTTGGCGGGCAGCTCACTATAGCCCTGTGCTCCCTTTGTGCCGCCCTTGCCCGCACCTTTTTTGCCGCCTTGCATGTATTTAGTATCGAAGTCAAAAAAATCTTCTGGTTTCGTCAATGGTCGCTCCAGAAGCGCAGACTTCAGCTCCTGATTGCCGAGAATCGGCAGAGTAACCTCTATCAAATTCGGCACTTCTTCTTCAACTAAAACTTTTTCGTCATAGTGCAATGCTACTTCTATGGCATTTTGTAGTTCGATGCGATTCGAGACTTTCGAGATACCGATGCTTGAACCCAGGTGGGCCGGCTTAACAAACAACGGGTATTTGAGACTATTCTCAATACCGTCAAGCACTTCTTTGGTTTTTCTAGCAAACGCATCACGGTAAAGATACTCATATTTGGCTACAGGAATGTCGTTGGTTGCGGCAATATCTTTGGCAAGCACCTTGTCCATGGCCAACATGCTGGCGTCCATGTCGCAGCCGACAAATGGCACATTGGCCATCCTGAGCAGGCCCATAAGACTACCGTCTTCACCGTAAGTGCCGTGCATGGCAGGAAATACAATGTCAATCTTTCGCGACGTTTTGCGACCAGCAATGCCGCTTGATTTCACCAATGTCATCCCGCCGTCAAACTGAATGCTTGCTGGGCTCGTACGGTGCAGAAAATCTTGGATCTGGCCCGAACTATATAAATTTATGTCTTTCAGCTTCTCGTCCCAGTACCAAGCACCGTCTTTAGCAATGTAGACTGCCTCGATTTTGTAGTGTTTCGTCAGTTCCAAGGGCTTGATAATACTGGCGAGTGCTGTAACAATTGATACATCATGCTCAGTGGAGCGTCCGCCGAAGATAACCGCGACAGTTTTCATACCGATATTATACTACCTGTGTCAATTAGACCCTACAATTAAGCCCTACAATTATTGATAATTGTCTGGCCAGTCATTCTGCATCAGTACCAGATCGCCTGCTGCTACGGTATGCTCAATATTGGTGTAAAAACTTAGAGGGTCATCCTCTACGATCACTTCCCCGCTGTAATTGCCGTCTTCTAGCCCCCGCTTGATTGAATCTGTCACCGAGTTCTTCATTAGGACGACCTTGTCCGGATTGGTTTTTGCTATGAGTCGCCCAATCTCACCGTGAACACGTTCAGTTTCTATGCCTTGATCAACCAGTCCTGGGGTCACATATACTCTTTGTTTAGCTTGCAGATCGTTCATGAGCCGCAGACCGACCCGTACCCCTTCCAAATTACCGTTGTAGGTATCGTCAATAATCCACGCTCCGTGCAGTGACCTTGCCTGCATCCGATGTTCGAATGGTTGCGTCTTGGCAATCCCTGCTTTGATCTGTTCAGCTGACAGGCCTAGCTCATAAGCCAGGGAAACGACTGCTGCCAATGGACCGATATGATGTTTCCCCAAGAGTTGTGTTTTCAGCTTTAACAGCTCACCGCCATGTGTCATCGTGAAACTAGTTCCGTCATGACTAATTTTGATGTCTGTAACCTTCCAGTCACTAATACCACCTTCATCAAATACAGGTATGTCGGAGGCTCGCTGGTGAAGTTGTTTGGCATCTCCGTTTAGGAGCAACTGTTCATCGGGCACGAACTGACGAATACTTAGCAGATCATCTGCCAGAGCTTCGAGTGAAGGGTACCGATCAAGATGGTTTGGAGCAATTCCAGTGATCACTCCTCGCTGCGGGCTTGTAAGACGAGCGAATTTGGTGATATCACCAGGTTCACCTTCACCGTATTCGAAAATTAATACTTCCTCGTCTCCTTTCACTTGGCGTGTAATCCATCGGGCATGGCTGATCGGGACGTTCATGTTGCCTGGCGTGGCCTTCACACGCTTGCTTTCACTCAATACCGTCACCAGCATCTCTTTCATCGAAGTTTTGCCGTAGCTGCCTAGTACAGCAATCTTGGTCGCAGGGTGATTAACTAATTGCTGTTGGGCTTGTTTCAAAAGTGGTCGGCGCACTATATTCAGCATTTTTTGACCGATTGTAACCATGCCGCTCAATACAGTAGCTACCCATACCGGCATCAACACCACAGCTCCGATTGCAAGCAGCCACTGAGCTTGCATGAGCGCAATGGATGCTAGACTCAAAACAAAAAACATTGCCCCGTAAGCCACGAGCAGAAGTGCACGCGCCTTTTTGGTATACACTAATTGTCCACGGCGGATAACCCCGAACAGGTTTGGCGACGTTTTCACCCAACGCATAAATTTTCGGGGGTCATATTCTACCAGCTGCAACATATATACAAATCGTTGTGGCATTAGTGGACTAAAGTAGCTGATGAGTTTCATTGAGCTAAAAATTCCTTTATGGCGTGACCGACCTCGTCTGGGGCCGAGTGGTGTACATAGTGGTCAGCGCCAGCTATTTTTAGTAGTTTTGCTTTAGGGATTAACTTAGCTAGCTTCTGCCCATCCTCAAGTGGAACAGCTTTATCATTCTCTGCGACTATCACAAGGGCTGGGATTGGTATTTTTTTGGCTTCTTCCTGGATGTCTTGGCGAACGGTTATTTTGAATGTTTCCTGCAAATGAGGTGCAACCAACATATCGGATCCGGCTGCGCCGTACAACTTTTTGCGCAGCGATTGTTTTTTGGAATATGGTAACCAAAACGTTACGGCTTTGCCGATCTTGGCAATCACCCTGAGTGCAATTAGCCTGAGCGTCAGGCCTTTTCTAATGCCAGAGGAAGCGAGCAGTACTAGTTTATCGGCTCTTAATATTTCTGCGCCCAGACCGTTGATTGCCAGAGCACCACCATTGGAGTGTCCAATTATGGCATGTATTTCATTGATCCCTACTTTTTCTAGAAAATTTCTGACAAATTCGGCATAGTTGTCCAAACTCCACACCACTGAAGGCATTTGTGACTTCCCAAAGCCCGGCAAATCAAGAGCAATTGTCGTGTAGTCGGTATCTAGCGAAGCCCGAAGCGTCTGAAAAGTGCGCAGATCATCACCCCAACCATGTAGCAATAGTACGGTGGGCCCTTTACCTGAACGC
>CAYGDJ010000076.1:0-3379 GCA_964348625.1 uncultured Candidatus Saccharibacteria bacterium
AAAATGATAATTGCCAAACCTTCAAATCCCTATATGAACTCATGTCTTAACTGTGTACTGTTGACTGTTAACTGTCAACTTTTCTTGGCTTGGAGAGCCTTGACGGTTAGTTCGGTGCGGGCACGGGCGTAGGTGCAGAAGTCACAGTCGCCACCCATGGCGGCTTGGCCAACCGGTGGCATGTCGCCTTCCAGGCAGTCTTTCATATCTTTCAGTGTCTGATCCACCCATGCGTCGCTGCCGGTATAGGGGATGAGTTTGGTTTTGAACTCTAAGCGGTCACCAAAGCCGTCCAGGTCAATCCGGGCGTTGGTATAGACAAAATAACCGGTATCGCTGACGGCAAAGCCGTTTTGGCGCAGTAGCCATTGGTATATTTCCAGTTGGCGTTTGTAGCTCATCTGCCAATCACTATCTATATCTACCTCTTTATTTTTAGAGGTAGCTTTGTAGTCTACGACGATCAGTTCGCCGTCGTCGTTCACCCACACATCGTCAATAGCGCCGAATATTTGCAGATTGGTTGGCTCATGCAAAGCCGTTACACCGGTAAAGTTGTAACGCCAGGTGTCTAAATCCTGATGTTGGTACGGAACGGCCTTGATCTGGTTATCCAGCATTATCGGATGAGGCGTGCCGGCGGCTCGGTGTGTGTCGAACTCTTTTTTGAACAGTTCGTCGATGGTTTTGTTGATATTGAATGGCGGCCCATTCGGACGCTTGATTTTGAGCCTTTCGTTCAGCCAAAAACAACGTGGGCACTGTGTAAACAGCTCAATCTTGCTCCGACTGAGCTTGTAGGCTGATGCCTGTCCCAGCTGATAAGCCGGATTTCGTTCTCGTGAATAATACCCCGTCATGTTCGACTATTTTAACAGCTGCGAGACAGCTGCGATACTGGCAGTTTCGGCACGCAGTGTGAAGTCGTGGAGATTAATGTGTTTGATCCCCATAGTTTCGAACAATTCTTTCTCATTATCAGACCAGCCGCCCTCAGGTCCAATCAAAACGCCTACGGCGTTTTGAGAATTGTGAATTGAGAATTGTGAATTGAACGTGAACTTTTCATGCCCGCCATTCTGTTCGGCAGTTTGCTCACAAACTAACAGTCGGACTCCATTCTTAAGCTCCTGTATTGCGGTATCGACTAAAAGTGCCTCCCGAACATTAGGAATATCGCTGCGGCCACACTGTTCGGCGGCTTCGATCACAATCTTTTTCCACCTTTCCAGCTGATTGTGTGAAATATCGGTCTTTGCACATCTGTCGGCGAGGAGTGGGATGAAGTGGCTGACACCAAGTTCGGTGCACTTCTGCAGTATCCAATCATTTTTATCCTTTTTTAACAATGACCATAGCAAATACACGTCCTTCGCTGGTACTTTGCGTGCAAAATCAGTGACATGTTGCAGGTGGGCTTCTTTATCACTAAATTCAGTGATCCGGTATAGCCGGTCATGCGTGATACCATCGAACAAAACTACTTCCTGTCCTGGCTGAAACCGTAAAACTTTGCGCCACTGGTGGATTAGCCGCTCATCATGTAGCCAGAAGTCATGCTTCAGCTCAACTTCCGAATCAACATAAAACCGATGGAGTTTCATTATTTAGCTAGGCCGACGATCAGAACCACGCAAAATGCAACTTTTGTCAGCAAACTTATAATTACATGATTTCGTTCTGCGCCTTCGAAGTTTTTACCCCCAGGCAACTTGCCGCGCAGATTCTTTGCGGTCAGGATAAAACCAGCCAGCAAGGCGAAGGTTGCGCCGTAAACAAACCACGGACTCCTGACTGCCCCGTATAGAACCGTGTGAAGCATAGTGCTTGCTATGACCAGCCATGGTAACGCGGCAGTTAGGAGACCAAACACAAACGTGCCTTTCTGCCTCTCCGCCAACCAGCAAAGTCCGGCTGTTATGGCAACTAGTCCACTCATGAGTTTTAGCATCATGATGTCACTGTGTCCTACCAGCAAGCCGACAATTTCAATCATTATGGCCGCGGCCACAGCTGTTTCTATCCAGCGCAATGCCCAAACGCCATCCTTCAAGGCTTTGGCGTAATTGGCCTTCAACTTTGTCAGGTACAACACTGGAAGCACTGCCGAAAGTGCTAGTAATCCAACCAGCGCCCAGCGAATTTCCAGGTCAAACAACGGGCGTGAAGCCGTAACGAACACGGTCTTGTCCGTGCTGAGGAATGTATCATTGGTCAGATATGATGAGGTTACCCCATAACTGAGTGGCTGCATGAGCATGCCTGCCAACACAGCCAGTCCGGCATACAAAACTACACTTATGATGTGTAAATTTGCCAGTGACAGAATGCTAGATTTCGCTGTCATTGCGGTAGATTTAATGGCTGATAGTTTTGGCTTAATAGTTTTGGTCTTTGCTGCGGTGGTTTTCTTTGTAGTCATGAGAAAACTATATCATCAAATCGGTTTATAAGGAATGTGGCACATACCTCGGCCAGTCTTTTCGGTATATTTCTGGTGATATTCTTCGGCTGGATAGAATTCACCTGCCACAGTGATTTCAGTAGCGATTGGCTGCTTAAAATCATCTAGGGTTAGTTTCTTTATATCTTCGGCGGTTTCTTTTTGTTCATCGTCAAAGTAAAAAATTGCCGTCCTATAACTATCGCCAATATCCGGTCCTTGCCTATTGAGCTGCGTTGGATCATGCATTCTAAAAAATTGCCTTACTAGGGTTTTATAACTTACTTGCCCTGGATCAAATTCAATCAAAACAACTTCAGCATGGCCGGTCGTATGAGTACAAACATCCTCATAACTTGGATTCTCGGTGTGACCACCGCTATAACCAACGGTTGTTTTGACCACACCCGGCACCTGGTCAAAATAGTACTGCACTCCCCAGAAACATCCCGCCCCAAACATAGCTTTTTGCATGCTCACATGGCCTCCTCAAAATCGAGCTCCATTCCATATCTTCCTTCTTTATACTGGCGAAAGGCTTGTACGAAATCCTCGATATATGGGTCATCTGGAATGTGCGGCGCCCGCACTATCGGTATGCCAAGTTTATACTCAGTTAATCCATCTACCACCACTAAAACAGCATGCTTCACTAGGCAACGACCTTTACGCATATACTCACTATCAGATTGCACAATTATTCTTAGGTTAGGATCATAGTCCTCACTACTCTGCCAGACCAATCTGTTATCAGGTTGAAAATATATAAACTGAGTATTCATGACGTGCCTAGCTACGTCTGTCAGCTCGACCGCACCTGTGACTTCGGGTGATTGGCGTATCATATTATTTCCATGTTATATCTGGATAGATCGACTTAGTTACTTCGTCAATTTCATGTCTAAGCTGCGGGAATGGCACGCCCTCGCGAGCTGT
>CAYGDJ010000077.1:0-3312 GCA_964348625.1 uncultured Candidatus Saccharibacteria bacterium
GCCAAACAGAGTTAATTTGCCTCTACTCCTGTTATCATTAAAGAATGAATAGGCTTGAAATAATCAGCTTTGTGGAATCTCAAAAAAGCTTGCATTTATACAAAGAGGTACAGAAAGCTTTTATTGATGTCCTCGGCAATCTTCCGGATGAAAAATTCGAGATTATAAAAAACAACCTCATTATTATGGCATTCCATGAAGGCACAGTTGGTCAAGTGATGCACTTTGATGCCAGAAAAAACAAGTTTGCTGTTATGCAACTGTACATACCAAAAAATATGCCTGATGACGTGCTTAGGTGGGTCGTAGCTCACGAATTAGGACACGTAATGCAGCAAAGAAACTGGATAGAGTCCGACGGAATGAATCTTGAAGACAATGCAACGAAATTTGCAGAAGAAATCGGATACCCAAAAACTGAAACGATTAGTAAATGGTTAGCTGCTGAGAATTCCTGAATATCGTTGGATAACATCTACGCTGGCCCTCCAATGAAAATGTCCAGATTTGTGCTGGGTAAGGCCATTCGGGGGGATTTGTTATACAAAGAATTACTTATAGCTATGTTGCTAGTGCATTTTGGGATAAAAGTCGTATAATCATATCCATAATAACAATTAGCCCACCGAAATCTGCCGTCGGCAGATTAGGCGGACAAGGAGATAAATATGCTCAACCTGGTAGCACAAACAACTGATTACACGACGACCTACGATTTGTCGTCTGGAGATACCACTGGCTTCGCGCTTTTTGGCGGCGTCTTTTTGCTGGTCTGGCTATTGTTAGCAGCCGTGATAGTCGTAAGCATGTGGAAAGTATTTGAAAAGGCTGGTAAGCCTGGCTGGGCAGCGATTGTACCTGTCTACAACGGCTGGGTTATGGCTGAGATAGCCGGCAAGCCGGGTTGGTGGGGAATTGTTCCTCTGCTCGGTGTCATCCCGTTGATCGGGTTCATTGGAGCCATCGCTGGTTTTGTTCTATACATCTTGATCTCGATTGAACTGGTCAAGGCATTTGGCAAAGAGCAAGTGTTTGCCGCCCTGTTGATCCTGCTGCCAATCGTCGGCTTCCCGATGCTAGCATTTGGCGACGCCAAGTACACTGCACCGGCAGGTGGCGCGACCACGCCCACTCCTCCAGCTACACCACCAGCAGATACTCCGGTTTCTTAAGTTTTTCGGGAATACACATTGAACCTAAAAGTGACGCCGTTTTCGTGGATTGGCACGCCTTTTTTGGTGAGCACAAAGTCCGCGTCGTATGCAGGAAAGAATTTGGTGCAGTTGAAGTCACCCTCAAGCTCGGTCAGATAGAGCTCGTCCGCCAGGTCCAGGGTAGCAGCAAACAAGCCGGCACCGCCGATTACCCAGATGTCGCCACGGTAATGGCTCAGGAAATCATGAGCTTCGGCGACTCGCTCAAAACCGGGCTTCAACACCTCATCTTTGGTCGTCGCAACCAAATTCCGGCGACTGGACAAGGGTTTAGTAAACTCCAGATAGGTGTTATACCCCATCATGATGACGTTGTGCACGGTGTGGTCACGGAAATACTGCAGATCTGTCGGAATGTGCCAGGGAATGCCGTTGTCATCGGCTAAGCCCTGCCTATCATCAATCGCCGCAATGAATTTAATCACGTTGTTTGAGCTCCTTGATCAGCGGGCGGACGTGATTCATCAGGAAAAACGATCCGGTCACTAGTAGTACTGACTCGTCGTTCTTCAGAAGTTCATGATATGCCTTGACCGGATCTTTGATAACCCGCACCTGAACAAACCGCTTGGTCTTGACATAATCAGACAGTATATCTGGGTTGATGGAAACTCTCGGGTGGTCTTGTTTGCCGCTAAAGGCCGTGAAAATAATATGTTCAGCAACTGGCAGAAATTCATCAATCGCATCAAAAGCCCGCGAGCTATCGGCCGTGACAAAAGCAGCTAGCACCCCGAACCGCTGATCAGGAAATTCACTGATCAGGCTGCCCACCAGTGCCTTCATCTTCTGGCCATTATGTGAGCCGTCGAGGATGATGGTTTTGTCGTCAACCTGAATGTGTTCCATTCGTGCTGGCACGGTGATCGATGCCCCGTTTATACGCTGTTCTTGGTTCAACGTTCTTCCGGTGATGCTTTCGACAATTTGTACTGCCAAGAACCAGTTGCGTTGCTGGAATGGCGGCAGATGTTCCGGCGTATCCTCTGTGGCCGGAGACACAAGTATCTGCAAATCGGCATGCTTCTCGGCCACCATATTATCAATCACTGTCATGATCTCTGAAGCTTGCTCATACATAAAGACCCGGTTACCCGGCTGTATGATTCCGGCCTTTTGGTATGCTATCTTGGCCAGCGTACCACCCAGGATTTCTGTGTGGTCAAAGCCTATCTCCGTTATAACGCACACCTTGCCCCGCTGACTCACCGTATTGGTCGCGTCTTTGCGCCCGCCTAGACCCACCTCTACAACCGCGTAGTCGACCGCTTGCTTGGCAAATAACCAATACGCGAATGCTATCAGACATTCAAAATAGCTCGGCGTGAGCTTGGTGGCTTCCTGAAGCGGTAAGAATTGGTTGAAATACCGCACAAACCGCACCTCGCTCAACGGCTGACCGTCGATCTGCACTCGTTCCCGTACCGAATCGACATGCGGCGAGCTTGTCAGGCCGACACTATGCCCAGCAGCCTTCAGTAGCGCCGCAAGGTAGTACGCTGTTGATGTTTTGCCGGACGTTCCGGCTACATGGATTACCCGCAGTTTGTCCTGTGGATTGCCCAGAGCTGCTAGCAACTTCCACATACGCTCCAGGCTGTATTCTTTGGTTGCGGTAGCAGCCGAAGGAATCAACCGCTCCAACACCTCATTTACATCGTTCATTGTCTTAACCATTACAAGTCCATTGTACGCCAAAAAATCAAAATGTATCTGGTGTCCTTTGATATTGTGAATAGATTACGCTATAGCGTAATCTATTCACAATTTTGACAGAGACATTTGATACCTGTTACAGGACTTGAACCTGTAACCTTCAGCTCCGGAAGCTGACATTCTATCCGTTGAACTACGTTCCCATTCTGGCGGGCAAGATTGAACTACAGGTGCATGGTGCAGCGTTGTTGCTGAAGTTAAGACGACTTTCCGAGTATCCTATTCATGTAATTGGTGATGATTTTGGCGTTTTCGTCCGCTTCTTTTCTGAGCTCAGGCAAAGTGAGATAGCTCAATTTTTGGTTCAGTTTAGAGATTACAGCTTCTGCGGCGTCGCTGATAGTTAGTCCTCGTCTGCCCAAATCATGTAAATAAATTAGCG
>CAYGDJ010000078.1:0-3299 GCA_964348625.1 uncultured Candidatus Saccharibacteria bacterium
GGCTCCCGGTTTAACCATCGGCTCTACCACCACTAATGGCACGTCAAACCACTGTCGCAGTTTTTTAATAATCGTGGTTGTGACGGTATTGCAGGCAATGACGATTATCCGACAGCCATCATCGACCATTTCCTGAAGTATAGGAGCAACTAAACCTAGGAGCTCTTGCGGAGTTTTTGACCCGTAGGGCAAATGTTCTTTGTCTTCGCGCAGAAGTACCTCATGCTGTGGCAAAGCTTTGGCGATGGCGTCAGCCATGGACTTGCCGCCAACACCAGAATCAAAAACTCCAATTTTCATATCAACTTTCGACTTGCCTACGGGCGGCCAGGATGACGTTTTCGAACAGGGCGCAGACGGTCAGCGGGCCGACGCCACCTTTGGACGGTGTCAGCAACAGATCATCACGCTCATAGACGTCAGGCGCGAGGTCGCCGACCGTCTTGCCTGACTCAGAGGCCACACCGGCATCTACAACCACGGCGCCGTGTTTGATCATATCTGAGTAAAGAATGGCTGGGCTGCCGGTAGCGGTTATGATAATGTCGGCTTGGCGCGTGTGGGCCGACAAATCTTTGGCTGAGCGGTCAATCACTTCCACATCGTAGCCAGAGGTTTGGAGCATCTTTTCCAGAGGCGCGCCGACTAGTTTGCCACGGCCAATTAGCAGTATGTGTTTACCGTTCAGATCGACATTGTAGCCAGATAGTAGCCACATGATGGCCAACGGAGTCGCTGGCTCAAATTTGGCAGTCTCACCCAACGCGTCGACGTCCTTGGCCGGATTGACGAGGTTGACGATCCTATCTGTCTCCGACGGATCAGTCAGTGGCAGCTGCACTATGATGCCATGGATCAATTCATCATCGTTCAAAGCCTGCAAGAGATTTGCAACCTCATCCTGAGAAACAACGTGTGTGTCCACTTCCACGCCGATATCAGCGCCATACTGCTTCTTCAGTCGAACGTAGGTGTTGATGACCGGATCATCCTTGCACTGGATGATGGCTAGTTTGGGCGTGATACCATGGGCTTGGCGCAAACTGCGCACCGCTCCAGCCTGCCGTTCTTTGATAAATTCGGCTAGTTCTTTGCCGTTTAAAAGTTTCATGCCTTGCTATTGTACCGTAATATTGCAAAAACAGAGGTAGTTTGTTAACATACGCCAGTTCGGGCCAGTAGCTCAGCTGGCGTCCGCCTAGGCGGACAAAATCAATAGTGAGCACCTGTGCTCTGAACAGCTAGAATATAACTAGCGTCAGAAGTTCATAACACCTTAAAATCAAACTACACACAATACGGGCCATTAGCTCAGCTGGTTAGAGCACCTGCCTCTTAAGCAGGGTGTCCCGGGTTCGATCCCCGGATGGCCCTCCAATCCCGCTTATGCTTAAACGACCTTCGGGTCGCTTTTCTATGTGCGAAGTGATATATTTAAACCATAAATTAGCATTGAGGAAAACATGGCATTAATAAAATTGTTTCAAGGTGAAGGTATAGGATTTGTTGCTTCTGCAGAAGCATTCGACAGGATTAATCCCAAAATAGACCAATCATCATATACTGCATTTCTAGAACAAGCTCGACAGATAGCACGTGTGGAGCCAGGAGCAGATGATAAAAATCTCGTGATAGCAGAGAAGTTAACAGAAACAAGCATGTCAGACCAACAGGCATTAAATATTGTTATGTCTGCTCTTGAACGACACGCCGCGTAGTTGCTATAGCATCTACGATGGCCCTCCAATCACAAGCATTTTTATAAAGTTTCTACGTCCGTTGATGATGCTTGGGCTTCTAAGTCTGCAATTACTAAGCTTACTAGTTCACAACTTTTTGGACCCATACCCATAATAGCTTCAAAATCACCCCGTGAGATAGCCTCTTTTAGTGACCTAGACGAATAACCACCTTGCGGCAATAAAATTCTTTCACCCCACCAATCGGGAAGTTTTTTAAGTACACTGACTGTTCTGCCTGCCAGAACCTTCGAAATTTCATTAGCTTCTGCTACACGAAAGACGTCGTTCACACCAATAGGAACATCTCGTATTTCCGTGGTCTCTGGGGTACCCGCACATACTGACACTTGCATTTCCGTACTAATTTCACCCAACAAAGCAACAATTTCTGCGAGCTTATCGGCTGGCATCTTGCCTTCAAAGCTTACGAAATAGGGAACCAGTTCTGGATTGTTATCAATTTCCGCCATAGATATTTATATTATAACAGATTTTATATATTTGATAAAGTAGCAATAGGATTTGCAATCTGAATTTTAGTTGCAATAGCGTCGAATACGGCCCTATAGTACGCTTGTGCTTGAAACAGAGGTAATTTGTTTTTGTTTTTGTTATTATTAAAGAATGAAGAAACTTGAAATAATCAGCTTTGTAGAATCTCAAAAAAGTTTGCATTTATACAAAGAAGTGCAGGTAGCTTTTATTGATGTACTCAGCAAACTTCCTGATGAAAAATTCGAGATCATAAAAAACAATCTCATTATTATGGCATTCCATAAAGGTACAGTTGGTCAAGTGATGCACTTTGATGCCAGAAAAAACAAGTTTGCAGTTATGCAATTGTACATACCAAAAAATATGCCCGATAACGTGCTTAGGTGGGTCGTAGCTCACGAATTAGGACACGTAATGCAGCAAAGAAACTGGATAGAGTCCGACGGAATGAATCTTGAAGACAATGCAACGAAATTTACGGAAGAAATCGGATACCCAAAAACTGAAACGATTAGTGAATGGTTAGATGCTGAGAATTCTTGAATTTGGTTGCAACAACGGCGCGGATGGACCTCCCCTAAATTATATAAAACGGAGGTAGTACGCTTCTGTCTTATGTTATGGTAAGTTAATGAAAAGAATAACTTTGTTCTCGGCGCTCACCGATAGCAACGAAAAGACGATCCTTAATCAGATATTACCGGCAGAACTTATAGACAAAACCATCGCATATATGCCAAGTGAAGGCACTGAAAGTGCTCAAGAGTACATAAAACAATGGCGGGCGATAGCCCAAGAGCACGATGCTAAATTCAGCGTAATTAATAATCGAACACTGGCCAAAGAAGAACAAAATAAATTACTTGCGTCTAACGTTCTTGTTATTAGCGGAGGAAATACATTTAATCTGCTACATAATTTAATAGAATCGGGCTTAGATACTTCCATTAGGCAGTTCCTGAATAAGCCAAATTTTGTGCTGGCGGGGTTTAGTGCAGGAGCAATAGTTTTAACGCCAAGTATCAAGATATGTAATTTGCCTGATTTTGACGAGAATTTAGT
>CAYGDJ010000079.1:0-1100 GCA_964348625.1 uncultured Candidatus Saccharibacteria bacterium
CCTCGGATGCTCAGTGTATTGTCGGCGATGCTGACGTCCAGGTCATTCTTGTTGACACCGGCTGTGCGAGCTTTGACCCATAGTTTTTCTTTGGTCTCGAACACATCTACAGCCAGCTGGCCGGGAACGGCTTCGTCCTCGTCCCAGTCATCAGTAGACGCTACGGGTGCTGGTGAGTCCGTATCGGCAGGCGCCAGGTCGTCATCACCCAGGAATGCTGCGGTTAGTTCGTCTTCCATTAGTAGATCGTCGTCGCGGTTTCTGCGCGCCATATGTGTTACCCTCCGGTCAAGTTATTTCAAGAGTTTGCAATTTTTGTTGAGTCTTAGTATAGCTTATGTATAAATGATGGCGCAACTAGTCAGGGCAGTATTTACAACACAATAAACACAACAGCCTCTACATAGGGCAAAATAATAGAGTCCGTGGGTAGCGGACTCTATTTGCTTGATAGCTATCTACTATTCAGTTGTGACTTTGGTCAGGACGAACCGGACGATGAACTGAGCCAGAGCTACGACTACCAGGCCGATAACGGCGTAGAGGATGGTATTCTTCGCGCCAGTCACGTTGCCAGAGTCACCACCAGAGGTGATGTACTTCAAGCCGCCGACGATGATCATGATGACCGATACGATACCGACGATCAAAGAGAAGAGGTTGATAACCGTCTTCAGGATACGATCGATGGTGGCGTTTGCTTCTGTGTCATTGGCCGGATCACAGGTAGAACCCGGATCCAATTGAACGCCGGCACAGAGGCCTTGTTCTATATCCGTTGCGGCATAGACCGCTACTGGTGCCATCACTGGGGCAAACAGCATGCCGAACACGGTCACGCTGGTAACGAGTTTTTTGAGTGTTTGAATCATTTTGAGCTAAACCTTTCTTAAAAATTCTTATTAATTTATACCATATCCATCTTCATAATCGCAAGCGGCTTGTTACGTGGTGCGTCCTAGGACAAACTGTACGATGACTTGAGCCAGCAGCACCACCACCAGCCCGACAACGGCGTAGAGCAGGGTGTCTTTGGCACTGTTGATACTGTTGCTATCGCCTTGGGAAGTGATGTATTTCAGCCCGCCGACGATGATCAT
>CAYGDJ010000079.1:1200-3289 GCA_964348625.1 uncultured Candidatus Saccharibacteria bacterium
ACCAACTCCCACCACCGAAAACAATAATACTAGAGTTAGACTAAGCTGTTTTAATATTTTTTTCATGTACTTCTTCCTTTCCTATTGTTCACTGTTCACCGTTCACTGTTCACCGTTCACCGTTCACTGATCACTGTCATCACGGTATTCTGCTTAATAAAAATCTAACAAACAGCTGAGCAGTGACGGCAATGCCCAGGCCAATTACGGCAAACAGGATGCCGCGCCGTGCCTCTGATATGGAGTTAGACTCACCGCCCGACATAATCAACCGAATACCGGAAATGATGATGGTCACCACGGCCGCAATACCGACAATCAAAGACAGCAGACTGATCGCTATTGTTAGCACGCCATCTGGCCCGAACAGGGAGTTTTCGGTTGTATTAGCACTTTTGCAGATTTCCGGTAGGCGGCCGGACGGCAATGGATTCCCCGAACTGTCTACACAAGCCGGCTTGATGATATCAATCGCCGCAACCGATCCAACCACCACTAATGGCAGACTCAGAAAAAGTATACTGAACCCAACAACAAACGCAGTCCTGGACATGCGCTTCACACTTGAGAAGTGTATGTTCATAGGCGACCTACAACGAAGGTAACTATCAATTCCGCGCTTACCACAATCACCAGCCCGATAGCTGCGTAAATGATGCTCTGCCGCGTCTTGGCCACAGCCTGGGAATCACCCCCAGACACGATCAACCGCAATGCGGAAACAACTATAAACAAGATTGCCACGGCACCAATAACCCCAAAAACCAACTGAAGCCCTATTTGCAACGTAGTCGTGTCTGCTGCAACCGGCGGCAAGCCGGTGTCTTTTTGGTTGATGCTCACCCCCTGGGCGAGGATTAACAGAAAATTCAACATGGCCTAGAATCTCCCTGCTACGAACGATACGATTCCAGTTGCTGTCACGGCTATGACCAGCCCGATAAGTGCGTTTATGATGGTACTCCTGGCAGCCGCCAACCGTTCCGGCTCTCCCTGACTCATTATATATTGTAGCCCACCGTAGAGCACAAACCCCACAGCTATTAGCGCAGCTACACGGAGTAATATTTCTATGACCGCCGCCGCAACCAAACCAATGTTTTCGGGAAACTCAAAGGTGAGCTTGCATTCACCGTCAACGAAGGTAGGGTCTAGGTATTTGTACCATGTGGGAAAGCCCAGAAATCCGCCGGACTTGCCGCAGTTGGCAGCAGACGCGGCAGATCCGGTAACCGGGACCAACAAAGCCATGAGCAGTGCCGCAGCAACCACCCATGTGGTTATCGACAGGTATTTTCGGGACATCGTCATAAAACGCCTCCTGGCACCAACCACTGTAAAAGCGCGAATGCGAACAGAAAGACTACCAGCGCCAGCACCGCGTTAGTGATCCGCTGGATCGCTGCAGCCACCGCCTGCGGATTGCCCCGAGCAGTGCTATATTGAATACCGCCGATTATCATCACGCCGATTATCACCAACCCAACCAACCCCGAAAGCACTTGTATGAATATAACCAGGTAATCAATAATTTTGCAGTTGGTTCTGTCTAGGGTCTCACCAACGGCAGTCTCACAGTCAGTATCTATATCGCTACGCTCAGGAAGATCGCCAGTTGGCGTTTCACCCTCCTGGGCATTGCGGATAATGACACTAGGCCCTGACCCGTCTAGGCAAGAGAACCTTCTGGCACTCTCTTTTGGTTCAGAATTAGCGCACGTTACCTCTGCAACACTATAGCCGCTCTCCGCTTCGCCGCTGATATGGCGAGTTGGACCTCTGAACTCATCGCTCTGTTCGATGGCACCATTGCCATTACTATCCGTCCAGCAGGTCACGAAAGGACTTTCGGGTTCCATGACTATAAACTGGGTTGTGCCTGCGGGGCAGGAATAAAGATACGAACTAGTGGCGGCACTAACTCTCGGTGAAGCAACAAAAAAGCCAGCAAAGATCATGCTTAACACCAGAATCGAGGTCATTTGTATTTTTTTCAGCATCATATTTAAAGCAACTATACCCTGAAAAAGCCAACCAAACAAGCACAAACAGATTCACCCTGGACAGAGTTGACATGATGTGATATAAT
>CAYGDJ010000080.1:0-3197 GCA_964348625.1 uncultured Candidatus Saccharibacteria bacterium
GAGGAGGATGAACCAGTGAGAGTTAATGCACCCGTAGAGTTGCCGATACCGGTAACGTTGGCGGCGGTAGCGCCAATGCTGGTAGTACCGGTGATGGTCAGACCGGCAGAACCCTGCAGCAAACCGGCGCCGGAGTTAACACCGACAGCGACTACCGCACCGGCGGCACTGACATTAAAGTTAGTGCCGGCGATGGCGTTGGCACCGATGTTGACAGCGTTAACTATTTCAGCGTCCGATACGTCAATACCATCTGTGGTGGCGGTATCTGTGGTGGCGGTAATACGGATACCGTCCGCCATAGACGCAGCGGTGTTCTCGGCGTTGTCTATGACAATGCCGGCTTCATAGGCGTTGGCGGCAGCGTTAGCCGTAGCTGCTCCGGTAATACGTAAGCCAAAGGCGTTGGCATCGGCGTCATTGTTGGTCAGGACGAAGTCTGCACCAAAGTAGTCGTCACCGGTAGCCGCACCGCTGTTAACAGTCAGTCCGTTATTGATGACGCTGAAGCCGCCAGTCACGGAAGTGTCAACGTTAAGGTCAAGCACACCTGTGGTGACGGTGGAAGCGACTACTGTGAAGTCCAGTTCACTGCCGGCGGCAGCCGTGAATAGATAGTCATCAGCTGAGTTAAACGTCATATCGGCTGTGCCGGACTGTAGCAGCAAGGATGCCCCACCAGTGGCAGAACCAATGGTTAGGAGATTAGCCTGAGTGGAGTTACCGATGGCAATGGTCTTGACGGCAGCACCAGTATTACCAATGTTGATGGTCTCTGCTGAAGCGTCAGTGCCGATGTTTATAGTGCCCGTAGTACCTGAGTTAAGGGTCAGCGCAGTGGCGGCGGCAGTATTGATGTCACCTGCTCCTACGAAGTCCAGCGAGTTAATGTCTAGGTTGGTGCCTTCTACCAGCAATTGGCCGGCATTGCCGCCATCGTCAATGGTTACCGAGCCAGTGGAACCGTTTACGTCAAACTCGCTAAAGTCTATGGTTGCACCTGTACCAGTGATGGTGAAGGTTGTGCCAGTGATGTTGTTATCCGCAATGCTTAAGGCGTTGGTGTAGTCAGTGTCGGTGATAGTTATGGCTGTGGTTTCAGCGACAGCAGCACCAAGCGTCAGGCCACCATTCTCATTAAGCTGAAGAAGCGTAACCGCTGCGTCATCCTGTACCAAGATCGGACTTCCCGTATTTTGGGATTGGTCAACGATGATGTTAAGGCCGTTACCAGTGTAGGCGTTGGCATCGAAACCATCCATGGTGATCTGCAAGGCATCACCGGAGTAAGTACCGCCAGTGGCTTGGTTAACGGTTAGTTGTAACAAGTCACCGGTCACTGCTCCAGTGGTGGTCTCGGTGACTATAACGGAGTTGTTGGAGGCGGTTTCTATGGTGTTGCCGTTGTTGTAGGCAGCCTGCAAGGTCACTCCCGATCCAGCGCCGGCACAGGTTCCCCAGCTTGGGGCTGAGCTCGTTGTTGCTACCAGACACTGACCAGTTGTACCGGCTGCAGTGGCTTGAATCGCGGCAGTGCCATTGCCATACAGAACGCCATTACTGGTCAGTGTTCCAGCGGTTGCTATAGCTAGTGTCCCGCCAAAATCAGGCAAAAGAATACTATTGGCCGCTGTCTGGGTAGCAAAGTCGAGCGTACTGGTATTTGCCCCCGTAAGCTTCGCCAATTTGGCAGCCCTAAAGGCATACGGTACGGCAGTTAATTTGATCCTGGGAGTCATTTCTCCATCCCAAGTTGGGGTGGAAGTTTGGGCAGTACCGCCGATATTCATGGTCAGCCAGAGATCCTGATCCCAGTTGATGGTGCCTGGGAATGCCGTACCACCGACCGTGGTATCTGCCAAGTTTACACTGACATAGCCATTTTTGACCCTTAGGCGGTAGTCCAAGCCCGCCGTACCGCCGTTTTGGTCATAGCGTGTATCTGTCCAGAGAGCTGTTCCACCGCTAGAGACATCATACAGCTTGAACTCTATGTTGTAGTAGCCATCAGCAACGACATTGCCTGACGCGCTTAAGAGGCGAGCTTGGAAGTTCAGTGTACCGTTTGTAGCCGCTTCTACCCTTGATGATCTGTTGAAAACACCCAGGCCCCCGATTGTCATAACGCCAAAAAGCACAACCAGTGACAATAGTCGCAGGCTGCGCTTAATGGTTTCCAGTTTTTGAACTGTTTGTTTAAACATTTTTGTCTCGGCCGCCTAAACTTTCTTTTCAGAAAGCTTGGTGGCTAAATTTTTGGTGTTGCCCCACACCGTTTCACTCTTTCTCGCAATCTGATTGTTTGCTGCTCGAAAGCGGAAAAAGTACGGGGTAAAGTTTTAGTTTTAGCTTTTGAAACGGTTAGCGTTTTGCTGTTAGTTTCTAGGCTTCTTACAAAACCTTGATTCATTTTCTCTCTTCAACAGAGGTAATGCAAGAGGTTTTGTATAAATAATTAACTCACTTCGTTTGCTCCAAAATCTACACATTTTGTACTCATTTTTGTAGCAAATAAATCAACGATTATGCTTCACCTCTGTTTAATTTGTACTACGCTTATGATTATCTGACGTTGAGAATTGATATTTGTTGTATTTATTATCACGTTTCTAATTATCATTCATGGAATAACGGTTTTTATCCACAGCCATGAGCAGTGAACCGGGAACCGTGAGCCGTGAACAAGGCTTATTCCGATCGTTCCATGCTAGATATTTTGCGCCAAAGCAAGGCTGCTAGCTTGTCACCCAAGCCATGGACATCTTGTACTATTTGCTCCTCTAGCAGCTCCTGCTCAACAATAAAATACAGTAGGTACTGGCATTCCTTTAGCGAACCATAGGATATCTTAGAAAAATTTATACGATGTTTGGTACTCCCACGCGCATGACCTTCTACCAAATTAAGGGGTACTGATAGGGCTGCGCGTCGTAGTTGTGACGTTATGCCGAAGAGCTCTTCTTTTGGCAGCTTTCTGGTCAATTTATAACATTCAAGGGCATACTTATCAGCTAAAACAAAAGTTTCGCTCTTGTCGTGATCCATGGGTCGCAGTTTATTCATGAGATTCTGTTTGTACTTCGTTCACGGTTCACGGTTCACGGTTCACGGTTAGGTTATTTTGCTGATCTTGATAACCGTCTGGTGTTGGCGATGACCACGTACGGTGTGGACACGCTTCTTCGCTTTGTAACGGA
>CAYGDJ010000081.1:0-3154 GCA_964348625.1 uncultured Candidatus Saccharibacteria bacterium
AGGTTATGACATTCGGATGCAGCCTGCCACGTGTCATAGTGTTCATAAATCGGGCAATATGTCGTACTACCCGACGAACAAGGCTACGGCACAAGTCCAAAAACGTATCCATTAACACTATTTTATCAGATAGATGTTAATTAGCTCTAAGGCTACTCCTCCAGAACCTAAACAGTTTTCGCTACAACTACCTGCACCCTGTTATCTGCGCAAAAGTGCGAAAGTCCTAATATACCTGACTTCGGGTAAGTCTAGTATACTTCTACTTGATAATGAAACAGATCCAAAAAGCAATTTCTGACATCGTACAAGAATTATTCAGCATTCAGATAGAGCCGGTACTGTCCAGGCCCGATGAACAGTTTGGCGACTATGCGACCAATATCGCCTTACAGTTAGCCAAGCAACTCGACAAGAAACCCCGAGAAATCTCTGAATCAATTGCCCATAATTTACAATCCAAGCTAGGACAACTGATCGAAAAAGTGGAGGTTGCCGGGCCAGGGTTTATCAACATGCATTTGACAGATAAGGCGCTGGTAGAGCTCGCAAGCCAAAAACCGGCCAAAAACTTGAAGGGTCAGACGGTGGTAGTTGAGTTTTCTGATCCGAATCCGTTCAAGATCCTACACGCTGGCCATTTGTATACCAGCGTGGTCGGTGATGCCATCGCCAGTCTTTTGGAACACGCCAATGCTACGGTGCACCGCGTGAACTTTGGCGGAGATGTCGGACTGCACGTAGGCAAGACCATGTGGGCAATACTGGAAAATCTGGAAGGCGAACACCCCGAAAAACTCCAGATGATCCCCGCTGACCAACGGTCAGAATGGTTGGCAGAGTCGTATGTGAAAGGCACTAATGCTTATGAGGATAATGAAAAAGCTAAAGCTGAGATCATAAAACTGAACAAAAGAGTGTATCAACTGCACTCTGAGTCCGATCACGACTCACCGTTCGCGCAAATTTATTGGACGTGTCGGCAGTGGAGCTATGATTATTTCGATCAGTTTTATAAACGGATTGGCACAAAGTTCGAGAAGTATTACCCGGAAAGCGAGACGTCTGAGATAGGCCTAAAGACAGTCAAAGAACGGATTGGAAAAGTATTCGAACAATCAGAAGGAGCGGTCATATTCCCGGGCGAAAAGTACGGATTGCATACCAGAGTGTTCATCAATTCCGAAGGTTTGCCGACGTACGAGACTAAAGACGTTGGACTGATCATGTTAAAAGATTTGGATTATGGTTTTGACAAATCGGTGGTCATAACTGGCAACGAACAGGCCGAATATATGACTGTGGTGTTAAAGGCCATCGAGCAATTCGCACCGGAGCTTGCCAAGGCCACAACACATCTGACACATGGCTTGGTGAAGCTGGCCGGCGGTGTGAAAATGAGCAGCCGCAAAGGCAATATTCTACGGGCTAACGACGTATTGGATTTAGCCAGTGCCGCCAACAAGGAAGTGACTGGCAAAGACGACGAACAAACAGCCCTAGCTGCCGTAAAATACGCTTTTCTTAAAACTCGTATGGGCGGCGACATCATCTACGATCCAAAAGAATCGGTCAGTATACTGGGCAATTCCGGCCCGTATTTGCAATATGCGCATGCCAGAGCCCGCTCAATATTGAGCAAAGCTCAAAAGAGCTCAGAGCTCAGATCTCAGATCTCAGATATAGACTCCGATGAGAGTAGCTTGCTCAGAAAAATAGGAGAGTATGCCGAAGTGGTGGAGCAGGCTACTGTAGAGCTGATGCCGCATCACATTTGTACCTATCTTTATGAACTGGCTCAGAATTTCAACGGTTTTTACGAAAAAAATCGGGTAATTGACGACCGGCGCGAAGCCGTTCGTTTGCAATTAGTCCAAGCCTACGCCGACACACTTCGTAGCGGCCTGACACTCCTAAATATCCCCGCACCAGACAAGATGTAAAACAGTTTATTCAGAGACAGTAACGACCAATAACGTGATAAAATATGATCATGAAGACGTTTCACGCTCAAACAGTTGTATATCTAGAAGGTAAGTATTACGTGGCGCAGTGCTTAAATGTTGATGTATCGAGTTTTGGTGAGACGCACGAGGAAGCTGTGGCAAATCTGCGGGAAGCACTCGAATTGTATCTGGAGGACGCTCCAAAACCATCCAACGTATCTCGGCCAGCCCTAACCGACCTGACTGTTCACTATGCCTAAACTGCCCTCATCAAGACAGATTATTGCCGTGCTCCATAGGCACGGTTTTGTATTTGTAAGCCAAAAGGGTAGTCATGTTAAATACCGCAAATTGGGTAGACCTACACTGACAGCCATGGTACCGGCTAATCGCAAGGAAATGCCGCTTGGTACCGCAAGATCGATTGCCCGACAGTCTGGTATAGATTTCAAAGAATTTAAAAAATAGCACGGATTTTTCAAAAAGGGGTGCTGATCATTCCGGATGTGCTGGCCAACGCCGGTGGTGTCATCGTGAGCTATCTGGAATGGCTACAGAACAGAGAGAATTCACGGTGGAGCGAAGATCGGGTAAATCAGGAACTCGGGCGCTACATGGTCAAGGCGGCGAAGGATGTGTACACTTATAGTAGTGAACATGGGCTGTCCCTAAAGGAAGCCGCCTTTGCAATCGCTATTCGGAGAATATTGGATAAAAGGAGTAACTAAATGACTGCGGAAACCAAAGCCCCCAAACATGAAGAACACAAAATTATCACTACCAAGAACGTAGTTGTCGCTCTGCCGGTAATCCATGCGCCGGGCTGGTTGCAGGGTTTTACGAATTTTGTACGCGAGCAAGGCGTAGTCGGCCTGGCCGTCGGTTTTGTACTCGGTACTCAAATCAAAACCCTCGTCGACCAACTGGTAGCCAGCTTCATCAACCCATTGCTGGGCCTGGCACTACCCGGCAAGGGAAGTCTGACAGAGAAGATGTTCAGCCTATCCTGGCTTGGTAAGTCAGCTGATTTTGCTTGGGGGGCCTTCATGTTTCAACTGATCTCGTTTCTGATCGTGGCGGCGGTAGTCTATTTCGCCGTCAAGGGCCTCAAACTTGATCATTTAGACAAGAAAAAGCTACAATGAAAAACCCCAAATTAACCGATGAGCAGAAGGACGTTCTGTTCAACAAAGCCACTGAAGCTCCGT
>CAYGDJ010000082.1:0-3149 GCA_964348625.1 uncultured Candidatus Saccharibacteria bacterium
GAGCTAAAGAGCCACAACTACTTATTCTACCACCGCACGATTTGTTAAAGAGCCTCGTGTCCCAAGGGGACTCATATTATTTACCGGCTACGCCTTGGGCATCTTCAAGCCTCTGCGTTTGCGAACTGAGCTACAGAGCCGGATTTTTCGACTTGGTGGGCGCTGAGGGATTTGAACCCCCGACACCCGCGGTGTAAACGCGGTGCTCTAGCCACTGAGCTAAGCGCCCTAATAACTGATTGAGTATACCACAACAACACAGGGTGTAAAATGGTATACTAGTACAATATGAGGCGAAATTCACCGAAGAAATTTTATCAATGGAGTCCTGATCTTGCGTATTTAACTGGGTTAATCGCTTCGGATGGATGCCTTGTCAATAACAGAAGACACCTGAACCTTACTTCTAAGGATTTAGAATTAATAAATCATACACAATCAATTCTAAACATGAGCGTCAAATTTTGGCTGAAGACCAGCATGTACGGTGGTGAAGCTTATCATCTGCAGTTTAGCAATGTTGCTTTGTATGACTTTTTTCTGGGCATTGGCTTAACTCCTGCCAAAAGTAAAACTATTGGACGGTTAGCCATACCTGACAAATATTTTACCGACTTCTTGCGAGGTTATTTCGATGGAGATGGATCTATATGGGGATACTGGGATACAAGATGGAAGAATAGTCTGATGTATTACACAAGTTTCGCGTCAGCAAGCTTGCCATTTATCCAGTGGCTTCAAGAAAAAAATTCAAAATTATTGGGTGTGTCTTCCGGGCACATAAAGCCAGGGACTAGGGCCATGAATCTGTCTTATGCCAAAGCTGACTCACGCATACTTTTTGAAGCCATGTACTCCAAGCCGAGTGCATTTTTTCTTGATCGTAAACGAAGTAAATTTATTGATTTCTTGAGGACTGATCCGTATGCTAGTAAGGCATTCTTGGCGCGGGTGCTGTAATTGGTAGCCAGGCCAGCTTGAGGTGCTGGTGTCCGTAAGGACGTGGAGGTTCAAGTCCTCTCTCGCGCACCACAAGATAAGGCTTCAGAAATGAAGCCTTATCTTTATGATTTTGGCAAGTGGTCGTAGAGGTGGTCCATGGAGTATTCACTCCTCAACAGCGGCTTTATGTCATCCAGTGTAACGCCGATCTTCACCCCAGGGTTCAGGATACCGTAGGGGTCAAAAATCTGTTTGACCTTCTGGAGCAGGCCGTACACCTCTGGACCATAAAGCTTTTCCAGATACGGCGCCCGCAGGCGGCCGTCGCTATGCTCACCACTAGTGCTGCCGCCCATGGAAATCACCATGGAGTAGTAATCATCGATGATCTTAAACACTTTTTGGCGATCACCAACCTGGCTGAGATCCAGGAAAGGCTGCATGTGCAGGTTGGCATTGCCAGCATGACCCCAGATAGCCACACGTAGCCCGTAGCGTTGGAAGATGTCATAGACAGCTTTTAGATACTCATTGAACTTGTCTACCGGTACAATCCCGTCCTCGATGATCGGCAAAGCCCTGGTGTTGCCCTCGGTGTGCGATATAACAGCGGCGGCACTGTGGCGAATCTTCCATAATTCTTCTTTTTTGCGCGCCTCTGTCTCTACGATGTGGGGCACCTGGTAACGTTCCAGAACCTTCAGCGCTCGTTTGGTCATGCGTTTGCGGGTCCGCTCTGACGAATCATCAAACTCAATCAGAATGACCAGTTTGTGAAATGGCGGTTCGATGATGCCCTTTAACTGATTGGGATTGTGTTGGTGGATAAAATTCAGTAAGTTCTCGTCGACGACTTCCAGGGCCGACGGCGGGCTAGACAAGCCGCGCAGTTCCATAACCACTTGCTCAGACACCTGGATATCATCGAAGAACGCCGCAATCAGCGTTGTATCGGGGTTATACGGTGCTGTTTCGATGGTTGCTTCGGTCACGATGCCAAGTGTACCTTGCGACCCGACCATCAGGGGTGTCAGGTCGAACGACCCGTCTTTGCGTTTGACATCAGCGACGGCATAGCCAGCTGAGTTTTTGGTGACATTCAACACAGTTCGGGCAACAATGTCTCGGTTTTCCTCGAGCAAAGCATCCAGACTCCGATAAATCTCACCCTCGAACGTAGCTAGGCCAAGCTTCTTGTTTAGCTCGCGTTTGCTGATCCGTCCGGTTTCGATCACCTCGCCATTTGCCAATACTACTCGTAGACTCTTGATGTAATCCCGCGTGCAACCGTATTTGATAGTCTTCTCGCCAGCGGCATTGTTGGCGATAGCTCCTCCAACAGTAGAAAATTCCATCGACGAGGGGTAGGGTGGCAAGAATCGACCGTGCGTGTGCAGAGTCTGTTGCAGTTTGCCGTAGTTGATCCCTGGCTCGATCACTACCACACCAGTCTTGCTGTCCAGTTCCAGTACCCGGTTCATGTGCGCCGGAAATACCAGCATGATGCCCTCGCCCAAGGCACCACCGGACTGATCAGTACCCGATCCTCGGGCCGTGATCGGTATACGCCGGCCTCGCTCGGCCAACTGCCAAGAAAACCGAGCAGCCTTGCGTACGTCGTTCTCGTTCTGTGGATAGGCAACCACAGCGGGAGTTACCGAGAAAACACTACCATCTGTAGAAAAGTACCTGCGCGCATCTGAACTGGTTATGACTTCACCTAATAGATGTTCCTGGAGATAATGCGCAACTTTTGAGGACATATGTTTTAAAAATCCTTACTCGTGAAACCGTTAGCGTATAGTGATAATAATATCATATTTGCGTCAACAAATTAGTTGCTTTAGAATTACTCTGCTAATCTTGCGCGAGTGGCGGAATTGGTAGACGCGCTAGCTTCAGGAGTTAGTGAGCTTCGGCTCGTGGAGGTTCAAGTCCTCTTTCGCGCACCAAAACAACCAAGCGACCTTTATGGTCGTTTTGTTGTTTTGTAGCCGCAGGACTTGAACCGTAGGCATAAACCAACTGTGTTGGTTTATGCTTTCCTTGCTTGGCCTCGAACGCAGCTTAAGCTGAAGTGAGAGCATAGCAAGTACAAGTCCTCTCCCAGCGCACCAAAGTAAAAACCCTGGCTCTCGCTGGGGTTTTTAATTGGCTTACCTGTTCACCGATATGTTGGTTGTGCCTTTATTGCCGGCTGCGTCAAA
>CAYGDJ010000083.1:0-3131 GCA_964348625.1 uncultured Candidatus Saccharibacteria bacterium
GCGGCGTTTGTTGCGGCGGCGCTGCAATACCGATCGCCCAGCCTTGCTGGCCATACGTTTCATGAAACCGTGGACGCGTGCGCGCTTGCGTTTCTTTGGTTGGTGAGTTCTTTTTGGCATGACCCCTATCTTAACAGAGAACGGCTAAAATAGGAAATCTGGCCGGCCGATCAGCAAGACCTAGAGTGAAATTCACAATGTTTAGCCACTTTTTTGACAAAGTTTTCCACTACATTTTAATTTATTTCCACAGTTTTATCAGAGAGCGGGTTAGCTTGTGTATAAATCCTTCTCTGTTTTGTGCGATTTTAGTTGCCTGCCCCTTATGTGTCTGATTGCTTGTGGAAAAGTACGGAAATTTTGTTATAGTTATCAGTACTAAGGGATTGGAGCGGGTTACATGCACGACCGACTATGGCAAACGGTGCTCGGTGAGATAGAGTTGTCTGTTTCGCGTGGTAGCTTCGTGACGTGGTTCAAAAACACCCGCCTACTCCGCCTCAAGGACAATGTTTTGGTCATCGGTGTACCAAACGTCTT
Organism: uncultured Candidatus Saccharibacteria bacterium; assembly: GCA_964348625.1. Lineage (GTDB taxonomy): Bacteria > Patescibacteriota > Saccharimonadia > Saccharimonadales > CAZARM01 > CAYGDJ01. Next base: position 541 of record CAYGDJ010000083.1, read on the forward strand.
TATAAAACAACAGCTGGAACGAAAGTTTAACCAGCTCGTCATCGATACCCTGGCCAATAACGGCGTGAAACCAGAGCGGATCGAATACAAAATCCATTCTGGCATTACCCCGTCCAAGAGAACCGACGACGAGCCACTGATTCTCAATAACTCCAGTGCACCAACCGAAAAAGTAGCCGCCCGCCCGACTTCAACGGCCTTAACACACAGCTACCGCCAGGGGTTAAACGAACGCTACACCTTTGACAATTTCATCGTCGGCTCAGGCAACGAACTGGCCTACGCCGCTTGTCAGGCGGTGGCCACCAGTCCGGGTTTGAAGTACAATCCACTGTTCCTCTACGGGGGTGTCGGCATCGGCAAAACCCATTTGATCCAAGCCGTTGGTAACGCTGTGCTGGCCAACAAACCGGGCGCTCACATCGTCTACGTCTCTATAGAACAGTTCGTCCAGGAGTTTTTGGATGCCATCCGCTACAAGAAAAACACCGACTTCGCTGGCTATTATCGTAGTGCCGACGTATTGATCATCGACGACATTCAGTTCATCGCCGGCAAAGAAAAAACTCAGGATGAGTTCTTCCACACCTTTAATGCTCTCCATCAAGCCAACAAGCAAATTATCATCAGCAGCGATAAGCCGCCACGGGACATTCAGACGCTAGATGACCGACTGCGTAGCAGATTTACCATGGGTATGGCGATTGACATGCAGACGCCGGACTTCGAGACTCGCTGTGCGATCATACAGACCAAAGCTGGCAGCCACAGCGTAACCCTCCCCCAACCAGTTGTGGAGTACTTGGCTAATCTGGTGCAAACCAACATCCGCGAGCTTGAAGGCGCCCTAAACCAACTGCTGGCTTGGTGTGAAATGCGCGGTCTAGAACCAGACTTGGCCATCGCCACAACTTTGCTAGGGACTGGCAGGACTCGACCAAAACATCTGAGTGCCCGGACTATCATCGAGCGCACCGCCAAGCACTTCCAGATTCCCATGGAGGACATCTTGGGACCAAAGCGCGACAAAGACATCGTCGTCCCGCGCCAAGTAGCGATGTATATACTTCGCAGTGAGCTGCATTTGAGTTTCCCGAAGATCGCCCGGGAGCTTGGCCGCAAAGACCACACCACCGCCATCCACTCCGTGGACAAGATAGAAAAAGAAATCAGTTATGACGCCGACATCAAAACGGCCGTAAGTGAGATCAAAGAAAGGTTGTACGCATGAGTTGTGGATTGCTTGTGAAAAACCTGGGCATAGAAGCCTGGCTTACCCACAACCCAGCTCGGCTCGCAAACTACCTGGGTATAAAGCGACGACTTTTCCGAAGTTTGTACACTTTTTGTATTCAACCTTTCCCACAGCATTTAGTATTTTCTACCCCTGTTAATTTACTATTATCCCCTTCGTCCACAGCCCCTATTAATATTATTACTATCTAAATATAAAAGAAATATAAGGAGTATTTATGAAGCTACAAGTCACCCAGGAAAACCTCAGCAAAGCCCTAAATACCGTTGCTCGAGTCGCGAGTAGTCGGGGCACCTTACCTATTCTGTCAAATGTATTACTAAAAACCATCGATGGACGGCTAAGTATCGCCGCGACCAATCTAGACATAGCCATCACCCACTTTATTGGGTCAAAAGTCGCCAAAGAAGGGGCTATCACCGTCCCTGCCAGGCTTATGCAAGACTTCGTTAGTAGTTTGCCAAGCGGTATTATTGAGCTAAAACTTGACGACAACAAACTCCATATCACCACTGATAAATACAATTCAACCATCAACGGCATCACAGCCGAAGATTTCCCAATCATGCCAGCCATAGCCGAGGGCCAGACTTGGACCATTCCCGGCAAGTTACTAAAGAGCGGCTTGCAACAAGTTGTTGTAGCGGCCAGCAATGACGAAGCCCGACCGGTGTTGACGGGAGTTTACTTTCATAGCTATGAGGGCAAACTGTACATGGTGACCACGGACAGTTACCGGTTGGCAGAGAAAGAACTCATGAAAACCAGTCAGGAAGTCAGCCTGTTAATCCCGGCCACGGCCATGCAGGATTTGCTACGAATACTTAGCGATCATGAGGAAGAAGTTGAGGTTACTCACGATGACCAACAAGTGTTATTCCGGGTTGGTGGTGTTGAATTGGTGGCACGGCTCATCGAAGGTAAATATCCTGATTATCGCAAACTTATACCAAAGGAATTTGCGTTGTCGGCGACGTTGAAACGGGCCGAACTGGTAAACATCGCCAAAGTTTCCAGCCTGTTTGCCCGCGAAAGTGCCGGCAGTATTACGATTAACCTCGAGCAGGAAAACCAACAAGTCAGTATCCGTTCGATTGCTTCGCAATTGGGTGAAAATACCTCCAGCGCCACAGCCGAGGTTACAGGCGAGGGATCGATAACACTCAATTCCCGTTACTTGGTGGATGGATTAAATGTCATGAACGGCGAGGAAGTCAGCTTTGGATTCAACGGCAAGCTCGAACCCAGCGTCCTGCGCGACCCCAAATCACCCGACTATCTACATGTAATCATGCCTCTGAAATCGTAGACTTCGATACAATACAGGCATGATCTC
>CAYGDJ010000084.1:0-2924 GCA_964348625.1 uncultured Candidatus Saccharibacteria bacterium
TTCCCAGGGCAAATCAGCTCGAGTTGATAGTGGTTTGACTGAAAGAGAGGTAGCTTTAGCTACATCGAGAGAGGGCAAACTGCTATCAGCCGAGGTTAGTTGGTCTGGGGGTGGGGGAGCTTTGGGTAAGGCCAGTTAACGGCTTACGTTGAACCGGAACTCGACCACATCGTCAGGTTGCATTACGTAGCCTTTGCCTTCCGTGCGAACCTTGCCAGCCGCTTTGGCGGCCGTCTCAGAACCGGCGGCGACGAGGTCATTGTAGTCAACGATTTGGGCAGCGATGAAACCTCGCTCAAAGTCAGTATGGATAACGCCGGCGGCTTGGGGGGCAGTTGAGCCTTTTGAAATTGTCCAGGCTCGGACTTCTTTTTCGCCGGCTGTCAGGTAACTTTGCAAGCCAAGCGTATCGTATGCCGCGTGAATAAGTTGTACCAGGCCAGACTCCGAAACACCGTAACTCATTAGTAATTCTTCTCGATCGGCTTTATCGAGGCCTTTTAGCTCACTCTCTAGTTTCGCGCAAACAAACAGGGCTCGCGCCGGTGCTACCAGAGAAGTCAGTTCGGTCTTTTTATTTTCGTCAGACAGAGTTTCCTCATCGACGTTGAATAAATAGATCACTGGCTTAGCAGTGAGTAGCTGTAGCTGCTGAAGCGGTGAACCGAGAACCGAGAACCGAGAACTGGCGAAAATAGGAGTGCCGTCGTCCAGTATTTGTTTAATTTGTTCAAGTTCATCAACTTGCGGCTTGAGCTTGGGGTTGGCTTTTACTTCTTTTTGCAAAATGGGCAGGCGTTTTTCTACCGTTTGCAAGTCAGCCAATACCAATTCTGTGTTTATGATCTCGATATCTTTTTTGGGATCGTGCTTTTCATCAACATGTTGGACATTTGGGTCATCGAAAGCTCGAACCACATGACAAGTAGCATTACAAGATCGGATATTTGCCAAAAATTGATTACCGAGGCCTTCGCCCTTACTGGCTCCGGCCACTAGTCCAGCAATGTCCACAAAAGTAACTGTAGCCGGCACGATTTTTTGGGATTTGTACAGTTCGGCTAATTTTGTTAACCGTTCATCAGGGATTGGCACGATGCCGGTATTGGGCTCAATGGTGGCAAAAGGGTAGTTAGCCGCCAAAATGTCATTGTCGGTCAAAGCATTAAAGAGCGTGGACTTACCGACATTCGGCAGACCCACGATACCTATGCTCAACATTTAACCCAACCTTTCGTTGCCATCTGTTAATAATAGCATTGTCGGCATAATATTACGCCACACTGCTATAATTGCTTAAAATGTCAGGCAATAACAAAAAACCAATGTTCGGTACGCTTTCAGTAGTAACCATATTTGTTGTGACGTTCCTGACGTTTACTGTGCTTATACCTTGGATTGTTCTGACTCTTGTTTTTCGCATCACAGGAAGTGATAATAGTAGCTTTGGTGCTGGGATTTTTATTGCGATAGCAATAGTTCCTACACTAATAATAGCCGCAATAATTGCGTGGCTGGTAGCTTTTACTGCCGGAAAGAAATTCCATAAAAATGTTACACCAGACAACAAGACCTCCGGAAACATGCTTTGGGGATTTGCCATGCTGCCACCAGCGTGGCTAGTGGGGCTTTTTGTTTGGGACAGTCAGACGACACCCCTGGCAAAGCCGAAGATATTATTACCAGCAGTCACTACTGGCGTACTCCAATTAACAATGCTCGTTGGCTTAGGTCTATTAAGCAAAAGCAATGACAAAACTCGTCGCCGGGTGTGGGGAATAATATTGTGTATGGCTGTTTTATTAACACCACTCGTTGTTGCAAAGATTGCAGTTCGGTAGACCCATTTTGTTGCGTCTGAAATGAATTGTTAACATCAACGTATGACTTGGGAAATTATTTACTACGACACACTGAACGGCAAACAGGTAATCAAAGATTTTATTGATAGCTTGCAGGAAAATGCTCAAGCAAAATTAGGTCGCCAGCTGGATTTGCTGGAAGAACATGGCAATCAGCTTGGTATGCCGCACGCTAAAGCTATGGGTGGTGGTTTAATCGAGCTTAGAATACGGGGCAAGCAAGAGGTCAGGATATTTTACGCCTTTGCATTTGGCAAGCGTATCTACTTGTTGCACGGTTTTATCAAGAAAACGCAAACGACCCCGAAAAGGGAGTTGGCTATTGCCCGACAGCGCCAAGTGGAGATTAAAGAACGTAACATATAAGTTACAATTATACTTGACAGTGGTGTAACATATACGATACAATCTACAGAGGAGAATAAATATCATGACCACCTGGAAACAACACAAGCAAGAATTACTCAAGAACCCAAAGTTCAAAGCAGCTTATGATGAGCTAGAGCCTGAATATAGATTGGCAAATGAACTTATCCGGGCACGTCTGGGTAAGAAAATGACGCAAGCAGAACTAGCCGAACAAGCTGGCGTTAGTCGAGTAGTTGTTGCACGCCTAGAGAGCGGTACGACTAACCCAACCGTAGAAACAGTCAATCGTGTAGCAGGTGCATTGGGCAAAGAACTTAAACTGGTTGGCAGCAACTAACGGTACAAGACTTCTTCTCTTCTAGCACGCTTGATACAGGCTATTTTGCCTAGTCTTTCCAGGTACGATACTAATTTCTCACGAGCCTCCTCTGCTTTGGGTGAAAGTCCCTCCAAGTGTTCAATATCCCAATGCTTGATAGTAGGATCAACCACGTTTTCTTTAAAGTGGGCTATGTCGTAAATTCCGGCTTTCGAAATCGCTTTCTTATGTTCCTCAAAGTCTAGTATTCCAGTGCCAGGCATCTTAAAGTCATTTATCACTGAGAAAGCCGCTATAACCATGGCGGACGGGTCAACATTAAAGGCGGCGGTGCTCAAATCTCGATAAAAAATGTGGTGCAACCCTTCATCAGC
>CAYGDJ010000085.1:0-2810 GCA_964348625.1 uncultured Candidatus Saccharibacteria bacterium
CTAGTAGGGTTTTTTTTTTTATACCGCCCCGTCAGTGTATATCTGGACAAACAACGATTCCTGCAGGCCGAGAAAGAAATTGAAAAAGTCGCCGAACAAATCCAAGCCAAAATCGGCCCCGCCAACCAGGTGAAAAAAGACAACTACTGTCGCTATGCCAGTAGAAAGTTTGAAAGAGGTCCCCGAAGTTGTGTAGTTCAACTCCACTTTTTGTATGAAAATCATTCTCTCGAAGAAATCAACGGCCTATTGGATGGTGCTTCTTCTATATTCGGTACAAAGCCGTATGATGACATAGGCCGAAATACAACAGGTAAGTTCGTCCCAATCGATGACCAAAACAGGGGTGAACAGGATCTTTCACAAGAACTTAGTGATATTAGCGGCCTAGGCTGTGGTGTTCAATATTTCTATCCTGCGAAAGCATCCTATCAAGCCACATTCGATTCTAATTATGAAAATAGTTTGAAGATAACGGCTTGGTGTAGTGATGGTGCCAAAGCTGAGCATTTTCCAGTAACAGATTAATTGCTATTGCTATTTCCTCTGAAAAGCGCTATATATTGAACCATAATCGTAAGGAAATTGATGGGACGATTGCACAGAGGTGGTGTGGCTATAGTGCTCCTTGTGGCAATGATGGGAGCTCTTTTCATTATGGGTACGTCCCGTGCCGAGACTAGTTCGGTTTGGCTAAACGGGGTACCGTCGCTTGAAAAGCTTTCTGAAGTTCCTGAGAATACGCAAATACTGATTGGCAATCGGGAGTGTACTCCTCAAAAGGTTATTACCCGAGAAGCCAAGATCCTCACTAATTTTCCCTTCTATCAAACAGAGCAAAGCTATATGGGCTGCATGGTACAGACGGGTTTTGGCAGCCTGGATACCATTCAAATTTATTTCCAACCAAATGGCTCCGGGGTGGCAAAGCCATTCAAAAACCAGTACGGCGGCCGGACGAACGTCATGCCAATTCCCGCCTCTACCACTACGCTCTACATCGAGAGTGATGGCACGGGCCAGATGTATATGACCTACCTCGAAGCGACTTACGCACATTTGCGCCTGACAAACAATGATACTGAGTATCGGCTCACTACCTGGCCAAGCAACTACATCAAGGATAGGGGTGGGTCCAAGCTTCGTTTTAATTACGATTCGATCGGTTTCTCTCCAAATGCGAAATGGATGGTGGCTGACATGCCCGACGTGGGTGCGGCTAGAGTAAACCTGGAAACATTTGAAGTCTTGCCCTTTGGGCCGGTACTTACCTATGGGAAAGGCCAGCCGCCATTCTTACAAACGACAATTACGGATGACGGCCGCTACGCCATCATCGCCTCGAAGAATGCTGGGATATTTCGACTTTATGACCTGTCCACTTGTGGTGCAGTCCCGCAAAAGATTCTGCAGTCTGTGAGTTGTCAGTACCAAGACCTGCTTACTTTTATGCGAACCAAGGTACCCGGCTTTCAGGGAGCGTATACCTTGCGTTTTAAGAGCAACGGCTCATTCACATTCTACGGCTATAGGACCGAGGGAGGTGTCACCAAAAGAGCACTGTATAGCATAACGGCCGCTGGGCAGGTTAAGACGACATTTCAGTATTTGGCCTTGGGCGATTCATTCGCCTCGGGCGAGGGTGCTCATGACTACCGCTATGGCACCGACACAAACAACAATAAATGCCACACATCGCTAATTTCCTATCCGTATCTTATTGCCAAAGAGTTGGATCTCAATACAACCCAGTCTGTTGCTTGTTCTGGAGCAGTAATTGAAGATGTCACAAGTAAAAATGATACCTATCTAGGACAGTATGATAAACGAAGGCAAGGAGAAAGAGATTCTGAACCGATATTACAGGCTTTTTCGCCCGGTTTTATCGGACAAATCAAGTTTTTGGATAAGTATCGGCCAGACATCATAACCATCTCCGCCGTTGGCAACGACATCGGCTTTGATAATAAGCTCAAGGCTTGTCTTGTACCGGCGGATGATTGCTATGATACGTTTGAAGAAAGGCTCGAGATTGTTCGTGAGATAAACGGTCAGTTCGATAATCTAGTCAGAATGTACAGGGAGCTAAAGGAGGCAAACAAGGACGCCAAAGTTTATGCCCTGGGCTACCCCCACGTCGCATCAATCGAGGGCGACTGTGCGGCAAATGTTCAATTGGGACCAAAAGACCGTGAGTCTGCAACAGAGATTATTAATTATCTAAACACCGTGATTAACCGTGCGGCTAACCATGTAGGTGTCAGGTATGTCGACCTTGCGAATACATTTGTAAACCATCGACTGTGCGAATCTACCGGTAGCCAGACTGCTGTCAATGGGCTAACTGCCGGTAGTGACATCTTTGGAGTCATTGGTAACGAGAGTTACCACCCGAATGTGCTCGGACATCGACTATTTAGGGACAAAATCCTGGAGCAAACCAGCAACTTTACTCAGCCAATGCCCGTGCCCAGCCCAAACAGCTATCCTCCTAATGAAAACGAGGCTCTGACCATACTAGACGCACCAAAAGCCAAAGACCCCTTCACATACCGCAACATTGTCTATGCCGATGGGCTGGCTCCTGACGTGGTCATGCGAGATACACCCACTGAGAGCTCACTATCCTGGGAAGATGGCATTGTTCCGAACAGCTCCTACGAGGCCTGGATACATTCAACTCCGTTAAAACTTGGTACATTTGTGTCAGCCGGTGGGGCTGACTTGAAACTAATGTTTAATATTCCTAGTTCAGTTCCAGCTGGTTTCCATACCTTGCACATCTATGGACAAAATCTGGCCGGGGAGCC
>CAYGDJ010000086.1:0-2803 GCA_964348625.1 uncultured Candidatus Saccharibacteria bacterium
TGGAAGTAGACCCAGAACTAGTTATACCAAACGGCCGGTTGACAATTGCCGAGGGCGCCATTCGGCCATTTAACCGAATCAACACCGACGCCTGGTACACCAAGAAGATCCAAGCCGTTGGTGAAAAACACGGCTTCACCATTCACCAACCGACTGGCGAACTGTCTGAGGATCAGGTTTATCAATTGCTTTACGGAACCGGCAATGAAAAATATCGAGTTTCCCTGGGTGCTGGCCGTTCGTTTGAAACCACCTACGAGGGAGTGATTCCGAACCTAGAGCGCCGGCACAAGGAAACCGAGAGTGACTTTATGCGCCGTGACATAGAGCGGTTTATGCGCGAGCGTCCCTGCAACACCTGCCGTGGCCGGCGTTTGCGCCCGGAAGTATTGGCCATAACAGTGGCCGGCAGGTCAATTATGGATCTGTGCGAACTTTCCATTGACGAAGCGGTGGAGTTTTTCAAGCAACTGAAACTAAATTCCAAAGAAACCCAAATCGCCCACCAGGTGCTAAAAGAAGTTGTGGCTCGGCTGAAATTCATGCAAGACGTCGGACTGAATTATCTCAATCTGCTGCGCGGCGCAGTGACGCTGTCCGGCGGCGAGGCTCAGCGTATCCGGCTGGCCACACAGATTGGTTCAGGACTGCAGGGCGTGTTGTATGTGCTGGACGAACCCTCAATCGGGCTGCACCAGCGGGACAACGGCCGGCTCATAAACACCCTCAAACACTTGCGAGATCTAGGCAATACAGTATTGGTGGTGGAGCATGACGAAGACACCATCCGCACGGCAGATTATCTGCTGGATATTGGGCCTGGAGCCGGTATCCACGGCGGCGAAGTCGTTGCTGCCGGTACGCCGGATGAAGTCGCCAACACCGAAGCCAGCATTACCGGCCAATACCTTCGCGGCATCAGGAAAATTCCCATGCCAAAGAAGCTTCGTCACGGCAATGGCAAATCACTACACATCAAAGGCGCTCGCGAAAATAATTTACAGAATATCAATGTAGAAATACCGCTTGGCAAAATGGTGGTGGTCAGCGGTGTGTCCGGCTCCGGCAAATCGTCCTTGATCAACGATATCCTGGCCAAAGAATTGTCAGCCCGACTGATGCGGGCCAATGAAGTACCTGGTCGGCACGACGACATCGAGGGCATTGACCATCTGGATAAAGCCATCATCATCGACCAATCACCGATTGGCCGGACGCCGCGGTCAAATCCGGCAACTTACACCGGTTTGTTTACACACATCAGAGAACTTTTCGCCAGTGTGCCGGAGGCCAAGTTGCGTGGTTATAGTCCAGGACGTTTTAGCTTCAACGTCAAGGGTGGTCGCTGCGAGAACTGTGCCGGTGATGGCATTATCAAAATCGAAATGCACTTTCTGCCTGATGTTTACGTGCCTTGTGAAGTTTGTCATGGTAAACGCTACAACCGTGAGGCATTAGAAATACATTATAAGGGCAAAACCATCAGTGACGTCCTAGAAATGACCTGCGAACAAGCCTTGGATTTCTTTGCCAACATACCTGTTATCGCTCGCAAACTTCAAACGCTGGTGAAGGTGGGCTTGGGCTATATCGCCCTTGGCCAACCAGCCACTACACTGTCTGGCGGTGAAGCTCAGCGGGTGAAGCTGGCGACTGAACTGTCCCGCCGACCGACTGGCCGGACACTGTATATCTTAGATGAGCCCACAACAGGGCTTCATATGGCCGATGTCGACAAACTGCTACATGTGCTGCACGCGCTGGTTGATGCCGGCAACAGCATGATTATCATCGAGCACAACCTGGATGTCATCAAAAACGCCGACCACATCATAGATATGGGTCCAGAGGGCGGAGCCGGTGGCGGTCAGATCATAGCCGAGGGCACTCCTATGCAGATTGCCAGGAACAATAAATCCTACACTGGCCAATACCTCAAAAGACTACTCTAGTCGATTCGTTTGTTCAGTGAGATATTGCTGAGAATCAGTTTGACGCGGTCGAACAAACGCCGGCGTATTTGTTGGTCGCGCAGGGCATGGTAGATAACGCTGCCGAATGTCAGAATCGTGACGGCCAGAATGGTCGGGCCTATGTAGTGCTCTAGCCCAGGGACCTTGGTGCCAAACCAATAACCCAGGAATGTTATGCCGCCGCCCCACAGCACCCCACCGATGACATTGAAGTACAGGAACTGTTTACGGGGCATTTTGCCAACTCCAGCCACCAGGGGGGCAAATGTCCGGACGATTGGCACAAAACGTGCCATGATGATGGTTTTGCCGCCGTGTTTGCGGTAGAATTTCTCGGCTTTTTCGATGTGTTCGTGGCGAAAGAAAATCCCGTCTTTTTTGCGGAAAATTCGTGGGCCGGTACGGCGGCCGATGCTATAACCGACGTTATCGCCAACCACCGCTGAAGCCATGACGATCAAAGCCAGCGGCACGACGGGTAGCACGCCCTGGGCGGCTAGGATGCCGGCTCCCAGCAGCAGTGTGTCACCTGGCAGCAGGATGCCGATCAGCAGGCCTGATTCAGCAAAGACAGTGGCGCCGATGGCAATTAGCCCACCGCTTAGAATCACTTGGTCGATGTTTATCATCCGGCTCTCCTGTATTTCCTCCAGGCACCGGCTTGCTGACTGATCGATGGGGGAGTTTTGGGTAAGGCCAGTAACGACATATCCTCTAGCCTACCGGGTCAGGGGTGCAAAGTCTAGGCTATATAGGACTTTCGCACTTTCTCACAGCAACAGACCACAGTTAGCTGGCTGCAAACTGTCTATCTTCTCTCGGCGTAGCTA
>CAYGDJ010000087.1:0-1443 GCA_964348625.1 uncultured Candidatus Saccharibacteria bacterium
CCTCCCGCAAAATAAATCCACGGCCCAAAAACCGCCCTGTTTGGCTGCAACCAGGCAAAAGCCTTCGCAACGTAACCTAGGTTACGCTTTGTCGTCTTTTACCAGTTTCGCTCAAACATCATCGCTTTCTGGTCTCATGGCTTATTCCGCGGGAGGTCTTAACCTGTTAGACTAATGAACATGACGAAAGGTAAGTTACTGGTCATAAGTGGGCTGTCGGCAGGTGCCGGTAAGGACAGTCTGAGGAGTTTGTTCCTGGCAAAACACCCTGATTGGCAACAACCGCTGTCTACTACCACCCGAGGCTCGCGTCTAGGTGAAGAACATTCCAAACAGATGAGTTTCGTGACGAAGGAAACGTTTGAAGCGTGGAAGGCAGAGGGCAAGTTTCTGGAGACAGATTTCCATGCGGATAACTGGTATGGAACACTCCGTGAACCGGTCGAGACTTTGCTAGGGCAAGGCAAAAATGTGCTACTGAGGATCGATGTCAACGGAGCATTGCAGGTTAAACGCGAATTGCCGGAGGCGTTGGTGGTTTTTGTAAAGGCTGAGAGTTTCGACGCATTGGAGAAAAGAATGATCGAACGAGGCCATACCGCAGAAGAAATAAAAGCTAGATTAAAACTTGCCAAAAAAGAATTGGAGTTAGAACCGCAGTTCGAAAATGTAGTAGTCAATGAAACTGGCAAGCTCGATGAGGCACTGGCGGCCATAGAAGCAGTCGCGGCAGTTTAGCACTCTTGACGTCAGACTGCTAAAATTATATGCTTGAAGCACTATGAGTCCTAGGCAGGAAGAGATTTTAAAAGCGGTTGTAGAGCAATATGCCGAAGTGGCAAGCCCAGTGGGTAGCAGCCTGCTGGCGAAGGTTTTTGATGTTTCATCGGCAACTGTTAGGACAGAGATGGTCGAGCTTGAGCGGCTTGGTTTGATTACCCAGCCACACACCAGCGCTGGTCGTGTGCCGACCGACAAAGGCTATCGGTTTTACGTCAACCAATTGGCCAATGACGCCCCTTCCACGCAAGAAAATCGGGCAGAGAAAGCCCTAACCAGCCGCGTACATGGTGGCGGCGAGCCAGAACAGGCCATTCGCAACGCTGTCGATACGCTGGTCGATCTGACACACAATCTGGGTATTGCGACCATCGGCAATCAACTGTATATGGCCGGTTTGTCCAATCTTTTTGGTCAGCCGGAATTTATCAACGGCGGGCAAGTCCAGCAAGTTGCCCGTTTGCTGGACAATCTAGAGCCGTGGTTATATGAGGCTGCGCCGAATGAACCGCTCAGCGTCTACATTGGCCAGGAAAACCCCATCGGCCGCAGCGCTGGCTGTTCGCTGATCATCAGTCGCTTCCGCAGCTCGTACTCTGACCGAAGCTACATAGGCGTATTAGGCCCGACTCGCCAGAGCTACCGCGACGTCATGAGTTTAGT
>CAYGDJ010000087.1:1543-2777 GCA_964348625.1 uncultured Candidatus Saccharibacteria bacterium
AAAGAGTTGCAGGAACAGGTTGGGCAGCTTACAGAGGCGTTGCAGCGTGAGCGGGCGGATTCTGAGAACATTCGCCGCCGTCACGATGAACAAACCAGTTCATTGAGAACCATAGTCAAGGCAAATACCATCAGCGACCTTTTACCGGTCATCGATAACTTTGAGCGTGCCCTGAGGCATTCGCCAGGAGAAAGTAGAAAGCAGAAAGTAGAAAGCCAAGACACAAAACTTGATGAGTGGATCAAGGGTGTTATGAGTATCAAGGCTCAATTTGATAAAACACTTGAAGCCATGGGTGTTGAGCGCATTAAAACAGTTGGACAAGTCTTTGATCCAGTATTACACGAGGCAGTAGCCATGGAAGAAAGTGACGGAACAATAGAGGTTGTTAGTGAAGAACTGCAGCCAGGCTACAAACTAAACGACGAAATAATCCGTCACGCCATGGTAAAAGTCAGGATGCAATAATTAGCACTCTAGGTACTTGACTGCTAATTGCCTCATGATAAAATGTTTCCAGCACTCTAATGGGCTATTTGCCAAAAGTTCGAATATAAAAGAGGAGGGAGCAATCTAATGAACAGCCTGAAAATTGATCATTGGGAATTGATTGAAAATTGTAAATTGAGCATTGAAAATTAAGCGACAAAGGAGCGTATATTATGGGAAAAATTATCGGAATTGATTTAGGGACTACAAACAGTGCTATGGCAGTGATGCAGGCCGGAAAAGCTGAGATTATTGCTAATAGTGAAGGCGCGCGTACTACACCGTCCGTTGTAGCTGTGAATAAAAACGGTGAACGTTTAGCCGGCCAGGTGGCCCGACGCCAGCAGGTCACTAACTCCGCCAACACAATTTATGAAGTCAAGCGCTTGATCGGTCGCAAATTTAGCGATAAAGAAGTCCAACGCGATCTGAAGCTGATGGGCTACGAAATCGTCAAAAACGGCGCTGCAACCAAAGTCAAAATGGGCGACAAAGAATACAGTCCGGAAGAAATCAGTGCCATGATCCTGGGCAAACTAAAGGCCGACGCCGAAGCGTTTCTGGGCGAACCAGTGACCGAAGCGGTCATAACCGTACCAGCCTACTTCGATGATTCACAGCGCCAGGCAACCAAAGACGCCGGCAAAATCGCCGGTCTGGAAGTCAAACGCATCATTAACGAACCAACTGCTGCGGCCTTGGCCTACGGTTTGGAAAGCAAAAAAGACGAAAAAATTGCCGTATT
>CAYGDJ010000088.1:0-2689 GCA_964348625.1 uncultured Candidatus Saccharibacteria bacterium
GCACCAGCAAATTCCTGATATTTCCTTAGAATATCTTTCTTGGCCTGGCTGAGCGGTATACGGTTTTTAGGATTTTTAGCAAGTTTGACACGTCGTTCCAGCTCAAGCCGGAACTCTTGACTATTTTCATCTACATTAATAACCTTGCTACTGTTCATACTTTTATTGTACCGCATATCGCACATAAATTCGCATGGTTCTTGACGAAGTGCTACTTTTGTGGTATCTTATACTTCATGTCAGAATTTATCGACAATATCAGCGAAGTGCCTGAACGTATTGTTGTGTCAGGTGATGGACTTCGTAATATGGGTTTGACCGGCTTCAATATATTTGTTCGGACTCTGGGAAGCATGGGTCTGACCGTTAATGGGATGGATCAATTGGAATCTGATGCAATTAGGAATCCAGAAGCAGAAACTGAAGATACACCACTCTATAAGTCTGACTTTATACGCATTGCTGAGAACAATGATATCGACAAAAGTGTAGCTACCAAAACATGGGGTTGTTTAACCTACGATTGGGATCGTTTTAAGGCAGCAAAGCGTAAACAAATAAGAGGATTAGAATTAAGTTATTTTGAGAAAAGATGGCTATCAACACTACCCGAATGGAGGCAGGATCTTTGTCCAAGCGATGGAAAAGTATCGTATGCCAAATTGTGTGAAGCGTCTGAATCAGAGTTACTTATTCACATCTGGGGTATTGGGCCAGTATGTCTTGACCTCATCCAAAAAGTAATCGACGAAACCAAAGAAAAACTATCTACCGCACAAGAACAATTGAGTCCAGTATAATAACTTGATAATACTCTGCAGGTAATACATCGGGCAGGTGGTACCATTTTCATGAAACATAGTTCGTCTATAGCACATTATATTGAAGATTATTGGCAAGCCTGTTTGACGCCGGCTGGTGGAGGCGGGGAACGAAACCTCGTGATGCACTTTGGGCGGATTAAACTGCCAAATGCGATGATTGCGTCAAATGATAGCTATTTTGCCGGCACGCAGTTTTATTGGGACACTTACTTTACTGTTCTAGGACTCGTAGATACCAAAAAGTTTGATTTGGCTAAAGGTATGGTAGATAACCTCTGTTACTTGTATGACAAATTTGGCCTGATTCCCGCCCGTAACAGCTGGACTAGTCTTGGTCGTACCCAGCCACCGCTTTTAACACGTATGGCATTTGAAACCTATGCGCATACAGGTGAGGAAGTTTGGCTAGACAAAGTTATGACTTATGCGCAGAAAGAGTATGAATCTGTTTGGACTAGTGGCCGCCGGCTTGAATCAACCTCAGGGCTAAGCCGTTACTCCCCTAAATACTTGCGTGACAGCCTGGCCGTTTTTGAGTCAGGTTGGGACCTGTCCAGCCGTTTCCAAAAAGGCCAGCCAATTCTGCCGGTAGATTTGAACTGCCTGCTTTATCAATACGAAAATGACTTTCTAAAATGGGCAAGAATCAAAAAAGACAAGGCCGCTCAAGACCGCTGGCAAAAAGCTATGAACAATAGGCAGAAGCTCATCAACCAGTACTTCTGGGATGAAAAAACAGGATTTTTCTACGATTATGACCTTACAAACAGCCAGCGCGCCAAATTAAAAACATTGGCTGGTTTTTATCCACTATGGTGCAAAGCCGCTACCAAAAAACAGGCCAGACAGTGCCTGGAACAACTCAAAGTATTCGAGCAAGTGGGCGGCTTAGCGTCTACCGAAAAAATTATTGGATCAACCAAACAATGGGACTACCCCAACGGCTGGGCGCCGTTGCAGTTGATTGTGATAGAAGGCCTGAGAAACTATGGATTCAATACAGACGCCGAGCGGCTCAAAGAAAAATGGCTGCTGTGTAACCAAAAAGTATTCCAAGAAACCGGCAAATTATGGGAAAAATACGATGTGGTGAACTGCGACGTTGGCCGGCCTGGCCGCTATCCTACCCAATCTGGCTTCGCCTGGACGAATGGCGTTTTTATACGCCTCAACAAAATTAAAAAATGAAGTTACAGGAACACTTTTGACGTACTAAACCAATTGTTATATATTATAGCTAGTATGCCGTTAGAGATGAATCTAGCTTGTTTGAATTGCCCGGTGGCTGGTGACTGCGCTATCAAGTATGCAGACGTCGTCTATGCGGCTGCAGTTGCCGAGAACGATGTTCAATCAGGCGAGGAAGCTTTTATACACAGACAGATCGTCTTCCAGAACGTGCAGGAACTAGAAGCCACCGCGCTACCTGGCGAAATGGCCGAGGAACGGGCTATTGTCAAAAAAATTTTTGGGTTTGAATTTCAAAATGAACAAAGCATTGTAGCCAGTAAAAAATTTGTTGAAATGCTGCGCGTCGCCGCTGCGCAAAAATTAGAAGAAGCTCAAGAGGCTAGACAAGCCTATGATTCACTTGTTTCCGGTTGCTATGGGCCTAAGGTAATAAGTTTGGCAGGCTTTACCGTTGAGCAGTGTCAAGGAAAAGGTGTGTCGTTCACCAAAAGGGTGATTCTATCATCATTCTAACTTTTGGAAATGGCATCTGCCTTGGCTGTTGGCTATTCTGATGGCAAGCTGACTAATTCTACAAATTGCTCTAAGATTTTTGTTACACCCTGATTAAAAATTGCTGTTCGGGTTTCAAAATCGTTTGACCAATCTTGACCTCTTGCTTGCTCATCAAGTTC
>CAYGDJ010000089.1:0-2318 GCA_964348625.1 uncultured Candidatus Saccharibacteria bacterium
CATTATAGCTTACAGATGGATTTCTTCATCACTTTGGCCTACATAGCTATTTTTCTCTCATCTCAAATCTTTGGCTGGGTATCTGGGGCTAGTGCTTTACGTCTAATCCGTGGTGCTTTTCTTGGCTGTAGTTGTCGAACGAACTCAAGAACCAATTAGCCCAACTAGCCGATCAAACTTTCACGAAATAACACCTACAGAGAGACGCCCTTTTTTACATGAATGGATGGCTCCGCGGAATTAACTTATTAAGTGGATCTTGCATAAGGGTATATAATGATAGGTATCTAAAGGAGGAAGTGTTCATGACATTATTTAAAAAACTATCTGCGGTTCTGGGTTCTGCGGGGTTAATCGCAGCATTAGTCGTTGCCCCTGTAGCAGCAGCTAGCTTACTCAATATTGATTTCGAGTCATATACTCTGGGTACTATTAACGGGCAAGATGGTTGGACTAGTCTCGGGGCGGCAGGAAGCGGCTGCGCCGTGTATGATCATGAAGTAGATGGTAGCGGTGGAGTAGTTGGCTTTGGCAATCAGAGCCTTAGAATCTCTAATGCAGTTACGAGTGGCTGTTTTGGTGATCAAACATTCAGCAAATCCCTGACTGATGAAGCCGGAGAGACTACAGCTCAGAACGGCGGCATGTCTAGCGGAACTCGTCAACCTTACTTTGAGGCACAATGGGATTTTGCATCTACAGTGCCTGGCAATGAACAGCCTGGGCTCTCTGTTGTAGCCAGCCCCGACCGTGGTGATGGTGCTCGAATGAGCTGGATCCAAATGCAAGATACAGCAACCGGCTTAGCAGTTAACTTCAATAATTACAAAGACGTAGCACCACTAGGAACACTGGCTAATCCCTCTGATGGCTGTGGGGTTGGCGATGACTTTATCTTTTCTGCCGTAGCTACAGGGCTAGACCGGACCAGCCCACATACTATTAAATTCACGATGGATTTAGTGGATGGCCCAAATAATGATGTGGTGAAGGTTTACGTAGATGGAACTCTCCGTCACACTGATACTAGCTGGGAAGATTACTTCCGTTGGTGTACAGAATCTGGTGGTGGGGTAGCCAATGACCCAATAGCTGACGCTAGTCGGACTGTTGATTCAGTTCTGTTTCGCACGGGCGGCATAGCCGCGCCAGCTACTTCAGGTAATGGCTTCCTGATTGACAATCTTAGCTTAAGCTCTGGCCCCATTCCTCAGGTAGTTGTTGGTCCTCCGACAAGTAAAGATGAGTGTAAGAATGGTGGGTGGCAGACGTTTAATACGCCAGTTTTCAAAAACCAGGGCGATTGCGTCAGCTTTGTTGCGAGCAAAGGCAAGGCAAAAGGCAATCCAGTCGTAAATTTTCTGAACGCAATTTTCTAACCATCCAGTATTCGGCTTAAGCCTAAAACCAACTGCTTGGCTTCAAGGTGTTCGTCCTCTATAGAGCAAATGCATGACTGGGGAGAGGACGTAGGGCAGTTTTCTTGGCAGAGCATGCTAAACGAACTCAAGTACCAGCCAACCGATCAAACTTTCACGAAATAACACCTACAGAGGAACGTCCTTTTTTACCCCTACTCTTAACTCTACTAACCGTAAAAAAGTCAGGTGGGATTGGGCTTGCGCAATCTAGCAGATTCGCTCAAAATGGACTCTAGACTCGTTGTACAGGGGCATCAAGACTGTTTGTTATGAAAAATCACACCCAGGGTTTAGATTACTCGGCATTTGACCGAGCACCAGAGTACTCTTTATTTACGCAGATTTCCCAATTAGACAGGGGGGAAAGATTACTCATCTTTTCGGTTTTTGCGGTCGTTGGGCTTTCTATAGTTTTTATAGATACTTTCGGGTTTGTTTTTTCTTACCTAGTGCTAATAGGCATAGCCTTTTTTATTATTCCAAAATTTATTGGTGCAGGAAGCCGTAATACCCCGAAATGGTTAGAGGTATTTGCAACAAAAAATGGCTTCAAAGTAGCAAATGTGGAACATCATAATTCAGAGGCTTCCATATACTCCGTGGGCAACGATGATCACCAGTCTTTCAGGGGGGTTAAAGGAAGATTCTGTGGATACTCATTTACTTTGTATCTGCATAGCTTTAGTTGGGGTATAAACGAACCAAAAGACTGCATGTATGCGGTCATTGAACTAGATCTACCTAAAAATCTCCCCCACATATTCATTGATAACAAGAAGGGTAATAGTTGGCTTAATCGTGAAATCCTGACAGCATTTAATGATTCACAGCTCGTGCAACTAGAAGGTAACTTCTCAAGGTATTTTAATGTTTACAGCGTACCTGGATATCATATTC
>CAYGDJ010000089.1:2328-2673 GCA_964348625.1 uncultured Candidatus Saccharibacteria bacterium
TTGCTAAACCCAGGGTTTATGGGCAAGTTAATGGATTATCGTGATCACTTCGAGTTGGAATTTCTCGACAACAAAGCCTACATGTATTTCGCAAACGAATACATTGACACCAAAGAAAGTATGTCACGAGTATTTTCTGGAATTGAGTTCATTATTACTGAGTTGCAAAAGCAATTGGACACATTTGAGTTTGATCCAGACGATAGATCAGTTTAGTTTAACAAATCAAACCGTTTGCCGGGAACAGGGGGTTCAGGGCAGTTTTCTTGGCTGGGATATATGAATCAGGCCAGAGCTATGCATTCCAGGGAGACACCCTGGATCAAATATTTTACGCCCTGGTTC
>CAYGDJ010000090.1:0-2541 GCA_964348625.1 uncultured Candidatus Saccharibacteria bacterium
TAATTATACCTTTTGTGATATAGGAGACAAGAGTTTTTTGAAATTATTTTTCCACCAACGTTATTGATATAATGAGCGTAATGAAGGACAAGGAAGTTGAGAAATTGATCAAAGCCGAGGAAAAGCGCCAACGCGAAGGTCTGGAGCTGATCCCGAGTGAAAATTACGTTAGTAGAGACGTGCTCACAGCTATGGGAAGTATTTTTACTAATAAATATTCTGAAGGATTTCCTGGCAAACGTTACTATGGCGGGCAGGAGAACACTGACAAAGTTGAACAGATAGCAATCGATAGAGCCAAAGCTTTATTTGGATCAGATCATGCGAATGTTCAATCTCATTCTGGCGCCCCAGCTAATGAAGCCGTATATTATGCCTGGGCAGAGCCTGGAGAAACAATTATGGGTATGGAACTAAGCCACGGTGGCCACTTAACGCATGGCCGGCCAGGCACCATGCCAGCTAAAATCTTTAACTTTGTACGCTATGGGATGAAAGATATAGAGACAGGTGAAATAGATTATGACAAAATGTTCCAAGTAGCCAAGGAGACTAAGCCAAAGATTATCATTGCTGGTTTTTCTTCCTATCCACGTGAACTTGACTATGCGAAGTTTGTAGAAATTGGGAACGAGGTTGGCGCGGTCTTAATGGCTGACATGGCGCACATCGCTGGTTTAATTGCAGCTGGTTTATTAGTAAATCCGCTGGACAAAGGATTTCATATTATGACTAGCACTACGCATAAAACCCTGCGTGGCCCTCGCGGTGGATTAATATGCACGCAAGGGAGGGTTTCTAATCCATTCAAGCCAGTTGATAAAAAAGTAGAAAATCTACCAACACTAATTGACCGAACAGTTTTCCCGGGTATTCAAGGTGGACCTCACATGCACACAATAGCCGCAAAAGCTGTGGCATTTGGCGAAGCGTTGCGGCCTGAGTTTAAAACTTATGCTGCACAAGTGTTGAAGAACTCAAAGAGGTTGGCAGAGGAGTTGATGGGGCAGGGTTTTAAATTGGTAACTAATGGCACCGATAATCATATGATGGTCGCTGATATACAGAAATCTTTCAAGTTTGATGGCAGTGTAGCCGAGGCAGTACTTGATAAGATAGGCCTAACTTTAAATAAACAAATTGTGCCAGATGATCCATTGCCACCGTACAAACCAAGCGGTATAAGACTGGGTACCCCAGCAATTACAACTCGGGGTTTGAAAGAGGATGACATGGTTTTGATTGCTCGGTGGATAAAGGAGGCCCTAGTTCACCGCTCTGACGAAAAGATACTTAACAAGTTAAGCAAACAAGTCAAAGACTTCGCCTCACAATTTCCTCTACCCAGCGATATGGGGTAAACCTAAATTTACTGGTTTCCCCCGAACACCGTGCTCGGTCATAAGTATTCCCTCGCACATCGACGGAAACGATAGTGTTCGGAGAAAAACCAGTAAATTTAGGCGGGCAGGAGTTCGGGTTCTTGTTGGAGTTCAATATTGAATTTGGCTTGAACGGCATCAAGGATTTTTTGTTTGAACGCAAGTAGCTGTGCTGTCTGAACGGCTTTCTCGTTTATCAGAACCAGTGTCTGATTCGGCCAGGTCGCCATGCCAGTTTCAGAGTCATGAACGTCTTTGAATCCGCACTGGTCCAGTAGCCATGCTGCCGAGATTTTGACACTGCCGTCGTCTTGTTTCCAGTGAGGTAGCTCAGGGTGCTGGTCTAACAGGTTTATCAATTGCTCGCCAGTGACTATGGGGTTGTAGAAAAACGATCCGTTGTTGGCGACTTTGGTTGGGTCTGGTAGCTTGGCACTGCGGATGGCAATGACCGCATCACGGACGACTTGGACTGTCGGGTTGGTTATGCCGTTCCTGCCAAAATACAACTCCAAGGCTTTGTAGTACGGCGGCTGAGGAGGTGTTTTGGTCAAATGCAGCGTGATGGCCGTGATAAAAAACCGTCCACGGTCAGTTGTCTTGAACCGACTGGTACGGTAAGCCAATCCACAATCTATAGTGGGGATGTTCACTAGTTGCTTTTCTTTGATATCGTAAGCCTCAACGGTTGCCAGTACGTCCTTGATCTCCCGGCCATAAGCGCCGACGTTTTGGATAGGCGTTGCGCCAGCGGTGCCTGGGATCAGTGATAGTTCCTCGACGCCGCTGAAGCCTGTCTCAACACAGCGTCTGACCACTTCGTCCCAATTCTCGCCGGCACCAGCCGTGACATAGAGGTTATCGGCATCTTCGTTATATGTCTCAAAACGTTCGATTTTGTTGACCAGCACCAGGCCTGGGAAACCCTCGTCCTTCCAGACGATGTTACTGCCGTTGCCGATCATGATCGCCGGTAATCCTCGCTCCTCGGCCCAGGCCAGAGCCTGTGGAATTTCGTTACGGTTGACGATGTCAGTTAGGTAACGGGCCGGCCCACCCAGGCGCATGGTGGAGTAGGAGGATAAAGGGACGTTCTCAAGTATGTACATCTCCTCTATTATACCTATAAATAATTTTCAAAATTCAAAGTTTCAAATTT
>CAYGDJ010000091.1:0-2427 GCA_964348625.1 uncultured Candidatus Saccharibacteria bacterium
AAGTCAAGGAGTTCCGCAAAACAGATACCGAGAAAGTGGCTGCCACCGGCAATAAAGACGCTGGCACCAAAGCCACCGGCACGATTAACGTCAAAAACTGTGAGGATTCGAACACACGAAGCCTTGGCGCCGGCACGACATTTACCGCTGGAGGCAAAAACTACGTTAGTTCGGCGGCAAAGACTGTCCCAGCCGGTTCATTTAGTGGCGGCGGTACTGTCTGTAACTCTGGTACAGTTGACGTGCCAGTAGCAGCCGCAGAAAACGGCGAAAGCTACAACCGCGATGCCGGTGCCTATACCAGTTCTAGCTCAGCCCTGCAGGGCAATTTCAAGATGAACGGATCGGCCATGACCGGCGGAACGACCAAGATGGTGAAGGTTGTCAGCCAACAAGATGTCGACGGAGCCAACCAAAAAATCAACGAACGTAACAGTACCAGTTCTGGCGATGAGCTGAAGCAAGATTTGACTACGGCCGGCTACTTCCCCATCACCGAGACACTGATCAGCAACACACCGACCATCACCAGCGAGCCAAAAGTAGGCGAAGAAGCCACCGAAGCAGTCGTCACGGCCACATTTAGCTACACCATGATCGGTGTCAAGGAAGACGATCTGAAGAAACTGATCGACGATAGCGTCAAAGACGACATCGACACCAGCAAGCAGTCAGTTCAAGATTACGGCCTGAACGATGCCATATTCCGCGTCAGCGACAAAAAAACCACTGGCGAATCGACCGATTTCTTTCAGACCATAGTCATCGCCGGCACGCAGCTAGACAAAGAAGCCTTGAAGAAGGAAATCGCCGGCAAAAAACGCGGCGAAACCCAAAACATCCTAAGGAAACTACCTGGAGTCGAGGATGTGACCGTCGACTACAGCCCGTTCTGGGTCTATTCGACACCAAAGAAACCTGCTAAGATACAGATCATTCTTGAAAAAGCCAGCACGCCCGATGCAGATCAACCCGAATGACATTGTCGCCGCACTTGATGTGGGCGATGTGCGAGTAGGTGTAGCCAGCACCAGGGCCATGGTAGCTCTGCCGAAGCCGCTGGTCACGCTGAAACGCGACGAAAACTTTTGGCAGCAACTTCAAACTTGCATACATGAAAACGAAATTGCAGCCTTAGTCATCGGCTTGCCCCGCGGCCTCGATGGCCAGGAAACCGAGCAAACCAAAAAAGTCCGGCAGTTCACCGCGCAATTGCGGGAAAAAATCGACTTGCCGACTGTCTTTCAGGACGAAGCAGCTACGTCTGTCAAGGCCGAAGCCGAACTGACTGCCAGGGGCAAAGGCTATAATGTAGGCATGGTTGACTCGCTGGCAGCCACCTATATTTTAGAAGATTTTTTGCGGGAAAATCGCCGGGGAAAACCGTGAGCAAATACTATTTACGTGGGTCCGCAAAATTATCGAAGCATTTACTTATAAGCATTGTTGTTTTGCTGGCTGTAGTACTCGTCGGTAGTGTGATCGTGGCGCGCAAAAGTTATCTTGATAACCTAAAACCTCTGAACGGATCCGAAACCAGCCAACTGGTAACTGTTCCAACCGGAGCCTCAGCCCAGGAAATTGCCGCTTTGCTGGAGTCCAAGCAAGTCATCCGGGCGGCCTGGGCGTTTGAGTGGTACGTGCGCAACAGCGAATACCGTAACCAGTTGCAGGCTGGCACTTACGCACTGAAACCTAGTTTGAGCGTATCGGAGATAGTAGCCATCATGTCTCAGGGGAGCATCGCTACCGACCTAGTCACGATATTGCCCGGCAAACGGATCGACGAAGTGCGTGATGGTCTGATCAATGCCGGCTTCAACGCAGCAGAAGTCGATGCAGCGCTTAATCCCGCTCTGTACGCTGGTCACCCAGCGTTGGTTGACAAGCCAGCCGAAGCAAATCTGGAGGGCTATTTGTACCCCGAATCGTTCCAACGCACTGCTGACACGAAACCAGACGTAATAGTTAAAGCTTCGTTAGACCAAATGCAAAAATACCTGACATCGGATATCAGGGCGGCCATCGTGGCTCAGGGTTTGACCGTACACCAAGGTGTGATCCTGGCCTCCATAGTCGGGCAAGAAGTCGGCAAACCGGAAGACCGAGCCAAAGTCGCCCAAGTATTTCTGCGCAGAATGCGTGAAGGTATCCGGCTCGAATCCGATGCCACGACCAGCTACGGGGCTGTGCTGGCAGGCGAAGAAGCCACGTCCGGTTACAGTTCTGCCTACAATACCTATCAAAACAAAGGTCTTACACCTGGACCAATTAGTAATGTAACCAAATCTTCCCTTGAGGCGGTCGCCCATCCGGCCAGTACAGACTTTTTGTATTTTGTCTCTGGTGACGGAGGTACAACGCATTTTTCTCACACGCTTCAGGAACACCAAGCCCTCACCCGCCAATACTGCACGAAGCTCTGCA
>CAYGDJ010000092.1:0-2392 GCA_964348625.1 uncultured Candidatus Saccharibacteria bacterium
GCAGCATCCGCCCTTGTAAGCCGTTGATGTACAAAGGGACAATATAATCGTCAGGACTGCCTAGGTCTTTTTTCACCATATGGGATAAGTTTACACATACAAAATCCCAATCACCAAACAATTCACAAATGTCCAAATGTCAGACATTAGGTCATTGGTTGATTGAAAATTACTCATAAAGTGAGTTAGTGCCGACCCAGATGTACTCCCAGACTTCCGGTTCTGGCCCGTTTTGGGTGACGCCCTCCGGGTAGCTCGGTACCCAGCCGAACGCTTTAGCATGGGCGAAATTATCTTTGCTCAGCCAGGCGTAACACGGTGTCCGCACGAACGCATCCAGGCCGACACCGTTGCACGACAAATCCATGGTATAGCCGGTGTGATGGCGTGAATAGCCTGGCGGCGCAGCCCGGTTTAGCACAGTGTCCAGTTCATCGTCAGCGAAGCCTTCGGCTATGGTGTAGACCGTCACGCCGGCGTCTTTCATCCGGCGCAGTAACAGCGCCCGTTGGTACTCAATCGAGCGATAGGCCGAAGTCATCTTGAGCTTGATGCCATCCTTGTCAGCAGCGGCCTTGAGGCCTTGCCAGGCAATCAGGGCATTGGGCTGGATCAAATCATCACCCTCCAACCCTGGTTCATCGGTTTTGACAATCGAAGCCACGGGTATGGCTGTCAGCTTGAAGCCTCTGGCTTGAGCGATTTTGAGTATTCTGGCGTCAACCGCCGCATCACCAGTGATTTCTGGTGGTGAACTGATCGGCTCTGTGTTGGGGTATACGAACGAGCTGTAGAGGGCCTTGAACTGTTCGTTCGTCAGCGTCTTCAGCGTTTTGGACTTTTCCAGAGTCGCTTCTTGGCCAGTGGCCGGACTTTCAGAACTATTCTGCTGTATGTGCTTGCGAGTAGAGGTCAACAAATCCTGACCGTAGACAACGTAGCCGCCCAACAACCCCGCGGCGAGCAGCACAATCAGCACGTATCGCTTTTTGATACGTTGCTTTTTCTTCTGTTTGATAGCCGCGAAGTAGTGCGGCTCGAGTACTCTCACAGGCTTAAGTATACCGTAAGCAGCGTGTGGGTCAGACCATTATACATTGTCATAAACGGTGTTATACAGTAAAATCAATCTGTTAATCGCAGCGATCACACGCCGACGATGGAATGTCGTTCACCTAGGCGAATAAGGCACAGGTTTTTTGAATATGTTTTACATATACGTTTTAAGAAGTCAGAAAAATGGCAAGCGTTACGTAGGTCAGACTGAGAATCTTGAACGACGCCTACTAGCTCATAATTCTGGGGAATCAATATATACCAAAAGCGGAGCTCCTTGGGCTCTAATCTACAAAGAAACGTATGATACGAGATCGGAAGCTGTAAGGAGAGAATTATATCTAAAAACAGGTAAGGGTAGAGAATTTTTGGATAATTTGGGACAATAGGGTGTGATTGTAGGTGATTGGGGGTTGGCCAAGCGGTAAGGCACCAGTTTTTGGTACTGGCATTCGCAGGTTCGAATCCTGCACCCCCAGCCACCTACAATTACTTGGGGGGCGGTCCGCCTAGGCGGGCATTCGCAGGTTCGAACCCCACCGTCCCAGCCATGACTTGCACCAAACAAGACCCGAATGGCTCACATCTTATCCAAGAAGATATACTCGAATTGTTAGCTCAGAATGACCTCTGTTAATGCGGTCTTTTTGGTAATTTGACGCTTAGATGTATATTTGACCAATTTTGATGGTAAAAATCATGGAACAGGGGTAGAATAGTTGTAATATGGTGAAGATTCACGATTTAGAAAAACAAGATCGCCCTAGAGAAAAATTAATTTCAAACGGTGAAAAAAATTTATCTGATATTGAGTTACTCCAAGTAATCATCGGTAGTGGCGTGCAGGGTGCGGACGTTACTAAAATTTCCAAGCAGATAAAAAAGTTACTGGATTTGACTAGTTATGGACCGACTCTTTCACAACTGTCAGAAATCAAGGGAGTTAGCGACGCCACTGCAACTAAATTGGTTGCACTTTTTGAGCTTGCAGGCCGCAAGCATATTACTGATATCACAGTCAGGACTCCCGAGGATATAGTCGCTCAAGTGCCTGAGCTAAGAACGGCCAAACAAGAACATTTAGTCGTACTAACTCTAGACGGTGCAAATAGGTTAATTCAAAAACGAATAATTAGTATAGGAACGCTTAACTCCAGTCTAGTTCATCCTAGAGAAGTCTTTGCGGACGCAATTACAGACCGTGCGGCAAGCATTGTAGTAATCCATAATCACCCTAGCGGAACACTACAGCCAAGTGAAGCCGACACGGAAATTACTAAAAGACTTAAAGAATCCGGCAAATTACTAGGGATAAACCTCCTGGACCACATTATAA
>CAYGDJ010000093.1:0-2360 GCA_964348625.1 uncultured Candidatus Saccharibacteria bacterium
TCCACGGCGCGAAGCAGGCCGGTGTTGCCTTCCTGAATTAGGTCCAGCAGATCCAGTCCGCGGCCGACATAGCGCTTGGCGATGGACACTACTAGACGCATATTGGCCTCGGCCATCTGGTCTTTGGCTCTTTTCTCGCCCTTGACGACTCGCTTGGCTAGTGCCAGTTCTTCCGGAGCGGTCAGCAGCGGAATTTTACCGATTTCACGCAGGTACAAACGCACCGAGTCATCGGCTATGTCATCCAGGTAGACCTGTTCAGACAGGACTATTTCTTCCTCCTCATCCTCTGTAGCCCAGGCATCGGTTGCCCCTGCGCCAGGCACGCCAGGAGTGGTGATCTCTAGGCCAGTATCAGCCAGTTCGGTGTACAGCGCGTCTAATATGTCTGCGTTATCTGGCGTGTCCGGAATAGCAGCAAAGATATCGCGCTGGTCTATCTTGCCGTCTTTTTTAGCTTTTGCGAATAGTTCTTTGCGTGCTGTATTGAGCGCCGGATCGAAGCCACTTTCATCTATAGTTTTGTCGTCTGACATGGGCAAATTCTCCTTTCAGGCGAATCTAGGGTAAAGCAGTCAGCGTTCAAGGTTCAGAAGGTTGTTTCTCTTCACCCTATACGCCATACGCTAACCCCTTGTATTTAATAATTGGTCGAGTTCTTTTACAGTTGTGAGCAGTTTGGTTTGTTCTTTCTCGTTGGCATTGTGCAATTGCACAGACAACTCTTGTTTTCGTTTTTTCACATAGTGTTCTATCACGCGGACTTGCAATCGAGCGGCTTCGTTACGAAGTTCCAGTAACTCGAGCCCCTGATAGAGTTCTTCGAATTGTAATACTAATATTTTAATGTATTCACCGATTTTTTTCAACTTTGCCTCTGTTTTTATTTCAGCCGTGAAGTCGGGATTAGCTTCTAGGAACGCGAGCAGTTCCCTAGCTGATTCGGTGATTAGCATCTCTGGCTGGATACTTTTGAGGTAGTGCCGTAGCGCTGGCTGCATCAGCATAAGTGCAAGTAGATGGTCTTGGAACTTGATACTTTCCAGATCATCAGATGGTATTTCAGATACATCATTCTTCCGCCGCTTCAGGACTGTCCTATTCAGGACAGTCCTGTTGAGTTTGGTGCGCAGCGCTTCTTTACTAACACCGATGACATCGGCAATCTGCTGTACATAATGATCCTGCTCTACGCTGTCCTGGAGCTGCCGCACCACCGCCAGTAGAACGTCACTGAACTGACGTTTCCCGACTGCACTTTCCAGGTCTAATTGATCCTGATAGCGCTCAATCAGCCAGTCCAGGGCGTATTGTGGCTTCTGAATGGCCCTTTCCCAGGCCGACCGGTCTTTCCTGATCAATTCATCGGGGTCTTTGCCCTCTGGAATAGTGATCATACTGAGCGACACACCGACACGACTTCCGATCGGGATGGCCCGCTCGGTGGCAGCCTGACCGGCTTTGTCTTGGTCAAAACACAGACGGATGTCATTGACGAAGCGACTCAGGCCTTTCAGATGCATCTCTGTCAGCGCTGTTCCGGCTGTTGCGACAACTTGGCGAGTACCCGCCTGATGGGCTGCGATTACGTCCAGGTTTCCCTCCACCAACACTGCGTAGCCAGCCTTGCGTATGGCTTCTTTGGCCAGATGCAGACCGTAGACATGCCGACTTTTGTCATACAGCGGTGTTTGCGGCGTGTTTATATATTTGGGGGCGTTTTCATCATCCTCCAGTAACCTGGCCGTGAAGCCGATGACTCGACCTTGAGCGTCCGCCAGCGGGATCATGATCCGTCCACGAAACATATCCCCCGTACCGCGGTAGCGTTTGGTGATCAGCCCGGCTCGTTGTATTTCATTTTCGCTAAAACCCTGTTTTTTCAGGTAATCAAACAACGCACTTCCGTTATTCGGCGAATAGCCGATCCGAAATTGCAGGGCAATTTCCTTGGTGAATTTTCGCTGTTTGAAAATATATTCCAGAGCAGTCTGGTTGCGACTGAACTGCACCTGGTAGAATTTGGCCGATTGCTCCAGCGCATCGTACAAGCGCTCCTTCAGTTTGCCGGTTTCGGCACTTCGGCCAATTTGGTACTGGGTTAGGTCTACGCCAGCTTTGCGGGCTAAATGCTCCAGGGCGCCCTTGAAATCCAGGCCCTCCATCTCCATGACGAAACTGAACAGATCACCGCCCTTGTTTGAGCTAAAGTCATGCCAGATACCCTTTTCTGGGCTGACGATGAAACTCGGTGTTTTCTCCGCGTTAAAAGGACTCAGACCTTTGAAATTCCGTCCGGCACGCTTCAACTGGACGTATTCGCCTATCACGTCCTCTATAGCCAACCGGCTTTTGATATC
>CAYGDJ010000094.1:0-2291 GCA_964348625.1 uncultured Candidatus Saccharibacteria bacterium
GAACCCGTATGGGTCCAAATCCGGCACATTATGGGAAAGGGGGTATACACCATTAACGCTATAAGAGCGAGCGCGGCGTATCTATTTGAGGCTTTGAGTGTTTCTGACGGGGGGGAATTCGCGGCGACCATAGTAACTGAATCCAGGAAAGCACTATTCAAGCAGCTGAACGGAGGCAGGTGGGATTATCTGGAACTGGCGATCATGCGCTTTAACCAAAGCCAGGAAATAGGGAACGAAGTTTTTATGAACGGTATTCCGGAGTGGTTGATTGCTTTTGCATTACCTATGGAGATAGATCGCCTGCGGGATCCCAGCTTGCTATAATGAGGTAATAAGCGGAGGGCAGTATGTTGAAACGATTTATTAAGCCAGTTTACGCGCATTGCGACTTGCCATGCGGGGTTTATGATCCGGCGCAAGCCAGGATAGAGGCTCAGAGTGTGTTGGCCATCATGGAGAAATATGATGGACTGGACGAACACAACAAAACTCGGGCTATCATGATCAAAGAGCAGCGGGCCGAGCTAGTAAAGCAGCACTTGTGGGTGCTCTGGACAGATTATTTTAAGCCAGAACATCTAGAAAAACATCCGGATTTGCACGATAAATTCTGGAGGGCCACCAAGCAAGCCGGTGAGTGCAAACATCATCTGGAACCGGCTGAAGGCAAGAAGCTGCTGGAAATGATTGATGAGATCGCCGAAATCTTCTGGGCAACCAAGAAATCTTAAAAATCCCATGAAAATGCGTTGGCCGATCATCGTGCGAAGGGTTCATGGCCACAGTATGGTGCCGATTCTGCCGCCGCAAACCGTGGTTGTCGGCATATCGTGGCTGCGGAAATTTAACACTGGTGACGTGGTGATATTTGAACACCACGGCAAAGAAAAGATCAAACGGATTCAGGAGGTCTTGGGCGACGGCAGCCTGTTCGTGGTTGGCGAACATCCAGAAACCAGCACCGACAGCCGGCATTTCGGTGCGATCGATCCGGAATCTGTCCTTGGCCGAATTGTCTGGCCAAGCGTGTATTTGAAGTAGTCCTGTATACTTTTAGCAACGATGCGACATAACTCCAACAGACGGCAATTTGCCTATCGCCAGCCTGTAACTGCACAACGCGCAGCGGCTCGTCCAAAGTCATCAAGCCCCATGCACTTAGTTATTCTAGGTGCGTTGCTACTGGTTGGTAGTCAGGTTGTTCTAAGCCAATTGGCAAATGGCCAACAGTCGTTTATACAGACAAATGGCCAGGTTTTGGCGGTGTCGGATAGTATGCCGATTCGCCCAGCTCCGAAGATCAACAAACAACGCTTAGACAAAACCATGGCCGAACTGTTGGCTGGACAAAGTGGGCTGAATGTCAGTGTCTCGTACAAAGACCTGACGACTGGCCGAACGTTTCACTATGGCACGAGCAACAGTTTCGTAGCGGCCAGTGTCACCAAACTACTCACCGCATCGCTGTACCTGAAACAAGTTGACGATGGCAAACGAAGCCTGAATGACAACGTAGCCGGAGCGAATGCCAAGGAACTGTTGCGCCGACTGATCGTCGTCAGCGATAACGCCGCATGGGTGGCTCTGGACAAGAGCCTGGGCGCAGGCAATTTAGAATCATTTGCCCGGGAAAACGGGCTAAAGCAGTACAAACACAGCAACAACACGCTGAGCTCTGACGATGTGCTAACCTTGCTACAAAAGATTTATCGGGGCGACATGCTGAGCAAATCCAGTAGAGACTTGCTGTTGTCATATATGAGTCTTGCCAACTACCGGCAGTATATTGTGGCCGCACTAGCCTCGGATGTCACTGTATATCATAAAATCGGCTTCCTTGAGGACCGGGTCCATGACGCTGCCATCGTTGACAATGGTCGTTTCCCGTATCTGTTAGTTATATTTACCGAAGCCAAAAACAGCACACTTAACTTCATCTCCACCACAGATTTGATCCATGACATTACCGAGTCTGTTAACGCACCATACGATCGGTCTTAGCGAGTATAGATTTTCGCTGCAGATGTAAAGCCAGTAACACTTGTGCACTTTTTGCCGTTGAACGCCTCGAATTTAATTTTCCGAGTTTCTAGCATCTGTACCAGGGCGCAGCTTTTGGTCGGCCCGGCTGTATTTGGCTGAAGTGCTATGGTTTTGGGTACGCTGTTTTGGTTCCAGGCAGCACCGCCTTCTTTGGTATAACTCCAGTAGCTCAGGTCGTATTTGACCAAACCGGTTTCTACCGAAACGTCTTTGGGATTCGGAGTGTTTTTGGGCGAGATAAACTG
>CAYGDJ010000095.1:0-2192 GCA_964348625.1 uncultured Candidatus Saccharibacteria bacterium
TACATAAGCGTATAGTTAAGGGTCGACTATTATTAACGAGGCGGCAAAAAAGTTCGGTAAACAAAAACTTGAAAAACATTTCTCCAAAAACAACTAGATAATTTTAACCGGCCAAGGAGCCGGATCATGAGCACCACTAAACAAACGCTGTCAATATACTGGCAGTTTACTAAGCCCTACAAACGACAACTATGGAAGATATACCCCACCATGGTTGTTGCTCAAATTGGGGAAGACTTTATAGCTCCAGTACTGATTAGCGGCATCTTATCAAATTTGGCGGCAGGAAAAACATCATTGCTAGAATTTGGTCATATCTGGCCACTACTGCTGCTAATAGTTGTCATAGACGCTTCAGGGCATCTTATTTGGAACCGTATTGTAGTCCCCCTTTTCTGGCGCACCCAAGATAGTGTAATGCGCGACCTCAACGTGCATATTTTTAAGCGTCTCAGCAATATGAGTTATCGCTTCTTTTCAGATCGGTTTGCCGGCTCCCTAGTAAGCCAGACCAATCGTTTCGTGGGCTCTTACGAAAGACTTACTGACCCACTCACTTGGAATGTTTTCAAATTGTTAATTGCATTAATCGCCACATCAGTGGTTCTGATACCTCGCGCTCCCTTGGTAGTCATTGGCATTATGCTCGTTACGGCAGTTTACATTCCGCTAGTTTGGAAATATCGACGTCAGCAGGTCCCATATAACAAACTGTGGGCATCCGCTGAGACTAAGCGCACCGGACAGCTAGCTGACGCAATATCAAACATTCTGGCAGTAAAATCATTTGCTAACGAAAGGCTTGAGACCAATCGGATGCAGGAACGTGCTGACGATGTTCATAATCGATCTATGGACACAATGTCCATAGCTATGCGACAGGAGTTTGTGACTGGCCTGATACAGCGCAGCATTAACCACATCGCTATCGTCGTATCAATACTTCTGGCAGTTGGCGGTCATGTTTCGGTTGGTACAGTTTACCTTTCACTATTCCTAGTCAGCAGCCTATTAAGACGACTATGGGATCTGAACAACACCTTCCGACAATTTACGCGAGTTTTTGGTGACGCCACCGATATGACAGAAATTCTGCAGCTAGAACCGGAGGTTAAAGACCCGCCAAATCCCAAACCTTTTCGTGCCAAAATAGGGCAAGTCGAACTTAGAGACGTATCGTTTAGCTACCCAGAGACTTCTGAGAGTGATGGCCTCTTTAAGAGTTTTAGCTTGACAATTAAGCCTGGTGAAAAAATCGGACTGGTTGGCCCGAGCGGTGGCGGTAAAACTACTATTACAAAATTACTACTCAGGTTTATGGATATTCAGGACGGTAAAATTCTTATAGATGATCAAAATATTGCTGAAATAAAACAAGCTGACCTTCGTCACGCTATTACTTACGTCCCACAAGAACCCCTGCTTTTTCACAGATCATTGACTGAGAATATTCGCTACGGCAACCCGGGTGCTAGTGAGAACGAAATCATCGCAGCGTCCAAAAAAGCACACGCCCATGAATTCATTACAAAACTACCCGCTGGCTACGAAACACTGGTTGGTGAACGCGGCGTTAAGCTTTCCGGTGGGCAAAAACAGCGTGTAGCCATTGCGCGCTCCCTATTAAAAGATGCCCCTATTTTGGTGCTAGACGAGGCCACCAGTGCACTCGACAGCGAAAGTGAAGCCCTAATTCAGAAGGCGCTTTGGGAGTTGATGAAAGGCAAAACTGCTATTGTCATTGCTCATAGGCTGAGTACTGTGAAACGTATGGATCGAATTGTCGTGCTTGATGATGGCAAAATTGTCGAAGAAGGCACACACTCTGAACTGCACAAGCGTAAGGGTGGTCTTTACGCTAGACTTTGGTCCCACCAGTCTGGTGGATTTATAGAAGAATAACAGCTACTCCGCTGGCTTGTCTTCGGGTTTTTCTTTAGAATTTTCGGTGCCTTCTTCGGTCGTCTCGCCACTAGGTTCGCCATTCTCGGCAGGTACTTCATCAGCGGCAACAACTTCTTCCATGCCTTCTTCTGCAGCAGCGATTTGATCCTTAGGCTCTTCAACCACAGCCACAGCCTGATCAGGATCGGTCAAAATTTCTACGTTGGCCGGAACTTTAATATCCGCAACTGTAACTTTATCACCAATCTCTACTAAGACCGTGGCGTCTATCACTAACTCATCTGGTA
>CAYGDJ010000096.1:0-2178 GCA_964348625.1 uncultured Candidatus Saccharibacteria bacterium
TGCCCCGCCCATCACTCCGGCGATTCCAACCGGTACATCACCAGATGTAATCAGGACTGTATTTTAGTTTTCAAATGTTATAACCTTGCCGCTCAGCAGTTTCAATGTATCGCCTTTTCGCGACTTTCTGGTTTCCAGTTTTGCCACTTGATCCTTGCTACTTGCTAGTTGTCGCAGCTTGTCCGCATCATAAGCATGCAACGGTTGACCGGTCAGGTACATCATATAGTTGGTGATATCTACGATGTTATTAATTGGCTTAAGCCCCACCTTTGTCAGATCAGCTTGCAGCCACAGGGGACTTGGCCCAACCGACACGCCTTTGATAGCAACTGCCATAAACCGTGGTACTAATTTTGGTAGCTCATTAACTATTTTCAGGTCTATACCCTCACCTTGGTTAAACGATGGTTGATTGAGATACCAGTCCGGGCTTTTGAAACTTTGCTGTTGGATTCCGGCGATTTCACGAGCCACGCCAAGGATGCCGAAGCAGTCAGGGCGGTGGGTAAACATCTTGTTTTCTATGTCGATGATGTAGTCGTTCAGCTTGAATGCTTCCACAAAACTACTGCCAGGCTTCAGCTCATCATCCAAAACTACAATACCGTTATGGTCATCACTAATCGCCAGCTCGTGGGCACTGGCGATCATGCCATTACTGATCACGCTGCGCAGCTCGCGGGCCTCCAACACAAACGGTTCTTTGTCGTGCGTGCTTGGCACGGTTGTGCCAGGCGGCAGCCACGCGACGGTCTGCCCAGCGGCCACATTTGGCGCTCCACAGACTACTTCCACATGGCCGTTTTCGTCCCTCTTGACATCGGGTGTAATACCCCCGTCGTCAATAGTACAGACACTCAGCTTGTCGGCGTTGGGGTGTTTTTGGCACGTGACGACTTTGGCGATAACAATTCCCTGATACTTTTTGCCCAGATCAATGACTTCCTCAACCGCACCCAACTGCGCCCCGATTTTAGTCACCAGCTCATCAACCGGCATTTTGACATCCGTAAATTCTTTTAACCAATTAATCGAAACTTTCATGCAATAACCTCAGTCTTGCTAACAGACTTGAACAACAGGTATGCTGCATGGAGTCCAGCTTCAGCACTTTTTATTATAGCTTCTTCCGCCTCTAGATCACCAAAAAGCTCAGCCGCAATAACAGCCTCATAGCCAATGCTTCTGGCAGTATCTAATAGTGACTCGTGGAGTTCATCTTTTCGCTCTTCACAATATGCGTCTCTCTCAGATTCATCAATAAAATCATATCGACACATTTCGATAGTGTCATCAAAATATGCTTGCTTGCTTTCTATAAGTGTTGTGTAGACATACACATCCATAGAAAAACCGTGTCTACTTGGGTGATCCCAATTATTTCCAATTTGTGCCCAAACATTTGCTAAGTCTGCACCATAACCAGGGTTGTTAACATCAATAATTGCGTCTGTAAGAGATATCATTTGAACTGCCTTATGATAATTTTCATGCTTGCACCTTTTCATACATTTTCTTTAAGTCTTCTATGATTTTCTTATAATCATGCTCGTTAACGTAGTCCCATGCTTCAACGTATGCTTCATTATTGGCGTAAGATTCCATGGTTTTCATGTCGCGTTTTAATCGCTCGGGCTGTTTTAGAACATCTAGATATATATACTTAGAAAGAGCATGTACCGGAACATGAACAAGTGCATTGAAGTCATCAATGCTATATAGCTTTTTCCACTCCTTGGCTAGATCCAACTTTGGTTTGTTTACATAATCGTGAATGCTGGTTTTATTATTATCAGTTAAAAGAATATGGCAAAGCTCATGTGTGAGCACATCCACGAATTCATCTGGTTCGTATCTAAAATTCATAATGAGTGGGTCGCTTTTGGGTACAAAATATGGAGCGCACGCCACGTCAATGACCGGTTTATAGAAACTTATTCCTAGAACTTTAGTTAAGGAACTTAGGACACGTTTTTCATACTTCATCCACTCTTTACGGTATGCTTTAGTCCACTTTTCGTGCCCCTCATAAGTACCGAGCTCATTATCACCAGCCAAAATTTTAGACTCGCCATAATAGAGCAAGAAAGAAAAATAGATTCTTATTTCTGGTAACTCTCTCATTTGAATTGCCTCATTTTTTAACCCCGTCAAGTAACGAGATTACTTGATAAC
>CAYGDJ010000097.1:0-2165 GCA_964348625.1 uncultured Candidatus Saccharibacteria bacterium
GGCCACAAAACTAGAGAGTAAGGCTAATCTGGGGGAATGGGCATGTGAGACATCCCGGCTTGGTGGCAAGGCTAGGGCCGATAACCAAGCACCAAACACCATCATGATAAAGACGCTCGTCATGGTAGAGGCAAACATGAAGTAGGCTACCCCGAGCGTTAAAAAGCCCATCAAGGGTGGCAGCACCGTGGGCCAATCTGCCCTGGACGAAACCAGCTGACGGAAGGCGAAGAATAGCAGTGCCAAGGGGAATAACCCAATGGCGATCATGCCTAGGACGCCGTGGGTAGCGAGCATGGTCAGAAACTCGCTCATGGCTGAGGAAAAGCGGGTATCCCAGAAAATGCTTTGATTTAGTTCAGCTGGCGAGTGCTGATTGTAATCAATAGCAAAGGTTCCAGGGCCTGAGCCCAAGAGCGGGTGGGTGGCTAAGGTTTTTGAGACAATCCCGAGTGATGTCTTCTGATTCAGACCCACCTCCAGCGGAAATTTTCCACGCAAGGGCGATGGAATAAATAGGAAGACGATGGCTAAAGAGAGGAATAATCCAGGGATGGATAGGACAGCCGTTTTATGCAAAAGTTCCGGTCTTGCAAAGACTAGAGTGAATAAGGCTAGAACTGAAATGATCACCAAAATCCACAGCAGGGTTGAGTCAAAAGCGACGAGGGAGATGGCCGTGGCGAGCGCGGTCAAAATGAAGCCAAGTCTGACCATCCAGCTCCGAGCCGTAGACGAGTGACCAGAGTCAATTAGCACGGCGGACACGCCAAACATAGTCATGGTAATCATGTACAGAGCAAACGCCGTTGGCACACCAACCGTATTTTGAAACGGAGGAATACTGAGCCCGAGAAAGGTAAGGATGGCTAATCCGCCCACCAGAGCCGAGCCGCCCAGGAGGGACGCCGTCAGGCTTTTCTGCAGCCCTTCATCCTCAAAAAACACAGCCCCAAGAATGAACAAGATATACAAAAAGACGCCCATGAGTAAGCTCACGTGCTCCTGACCGCCTTCCCCTATGAAGCTGGAGGCCTGGTCCAAGGAGAACATGCTGGACAAGGCCGCTACCAAGAGAAACACGGCCGGCAGAAGCATGACCGGATGCATTTTAAGCTGGAGCGACTTAGTCAAAGCCATGCCAAAAAATGACGTAGCGGCAATCCCAACGCCAATGATGACCAGCACGAAGGCTTTATTGAAATCAAACCGGTCAGTAGTCCAGGGAAACATGACTAGTGGAACCAGAACTGCTGCCGTACACCAGAGCACACGCGAGGCCCTAAGTAGAAAGATGCCGAAGTTGTGGTACATATTTTATGGAGTAGGAGTAGGTTCTGGCGTGGGTTCTACAACTGGTTCAGCCGGAGGCTCTGGGACTGGATCCGGAATGGGCTCAACTACTGGTTCAATGATCGGCTCAGAAACTGGTTCGGGGATTGGCTCAGAAACTGGTTCGGGGATTGGCTCCGGGGTTGGCTCAGGAGTTGGCTCTGGTGTCGGCTCGACTACCGGTTCGACGACGGGCTCTACAACCGGTTCGACCACAGGTTCTGGAACCGGCTCTGGAACTGGATCAGGCTCCGGTGGGTCCTGGTCTACTGTACCAGCCACTCCCGGCTCGGGTTCGTGGTCCTTTTCATAAGCTATGACCAACCAGTCAACCATTACCCCGTTTGAGTTACCTGTGTCATGGATGATGAAGCCGCCATTTGACCGGTCAGTCACATAAACCTGACCAGTGGCCCCGGCTGGAGTCACCAGTACTCTATATGAAGAGGTATTAGAAATAACCTGGTTAAAGCGCGGGTCTACCTCTGTGAAGGTAACTGTGGCCGTGCCGTTTTGCAATGTACTTGTCCCCGAAAGCTCTACTGTGCGGGCAGTAGCAGTGGCTGGGTAAGTATCAATCAGCTCGCCCATGTATGACCTGACCTGTTTGACGAGCGCCCCCTGGGTAACAATGTTTCCGTTCTCTGAGATGCTCCAAATTCCACCTATTCCCTCAAGCGAACCGGCGAAGGGACGTATCGCACGATTGAGAGCGTGGACATCGAGGGACGGGAGATGCGGCGCGATCCGATGATTTACCGGCGGTATGCCGTCTTGGACGCGAAGCAGGAGGTGTCGGCGTCATGGTTGCCAATGCCCGACCGGAATTAACT
>CAYGDJ010000098.1:0-2150 GCA_964348625.1 uncultured Candidatus Saccharibacteria bacterium
TGCCTGGACCATGGCCAATTGGTTCATCAGTAATTTCTGTCACTGATTCTTGCCAAAACCGTGTTCTTAGCTGGTTGGGATCCTCCAGAACAGTGTTCTGATCGGCGTGGAAAACGATATTCTGAACAAAGTATGTGTCGCGCAGCGGGACTAGCAAAATGACCCCAATGATCATGACGCCAACCAGACTAAGGCTAATCTGTTTCGAATACTGATTAATTTTCTTCCCGTACTGCGTGGCTAGGAGCACTACAAATGCCAAAGCGAATCCGAGCCAGGCGCTACGCGAAAAGGTGAATGTAAGGCACAGGAAAGTTAGCACCAGCAAACCGAAGGCGGTTTGTTTGGTAATCTTATTCCGCAACACAAACGCCAGTCCCAGCGAACCGATAATAATTATGTACGAGCCCAGGGAATTCGGATCTCGCAGTGTTGACATCACCCGTTCCAAATCAGGTTTATCGTCAATGAAAAAGGCCGGCAATACACCGTTGGCTCGTGAATAACCAAAGTGATTCAAGGCACTGTCTGGCAAAATCGTGTATTGTACGATGCCAAAGAAGAGCACTATCGAAGCCGCTCCCAAAACCGCCCCTACGGCCACGGCTTC
Organism: uncultured Candidatus Saccharibacteria bacterium; assembly: GCA_964348625.1. GTDB lineage: Bacteria > Patescibacteriota > Saccharimonadia > Saccharimonadales > CAZARM01 > CAYGDJ01. The sequence continues at coordinate 611 of CAYGDJ010000098.1, forward strand.
GATGCGCCGTACATCAAAAAGCCGCGCAAGCATCGTGCCATATAGAAAAAACATCAGGAACCGCAGATTGTAGACCACACCCAGAACCGCCGCGTCGGTGTCTGTTGGTTTTAGCACGACAAGCAAAACTGTCAAAGTAGCATACAGGGCTATCAGCCAAACGATCCTGTCTTTCAGAATTTGCCCGAACCATTGCTGTCTGATGCTTGTTATAAGAACGAATGAAAACCCGATAACCAGAACCACGTCCTTGGCAACTTTTGCAAATTCCAACACCCCAAAACTCGTACCAATCCACGTGGACAGGAAAATGTGCAGAGGCATATAGGCCAATAGGCCTACAAAAATCCACAGCGATAGGCGTTTTAAGAGTTCCACCATATAATTGTACCCGAGATGTCGAAGCATATTGTTATTGATGCTAGAATTCGCCGGGCTAGTTCTGGCCGATACGTTGATCGGTTGCTCGAACATTTGCAAGATATCGACAGCACCAATCGTTACACGGTATTAGTAGAACCGGGTGATGAATGGAAGCCAACTAACAAAAAATTCAAAACATTTGTATGTAAGTATAGAAAATTCTCTTTCAACCCCATTCAGCAATTTACTTTTGCCCGACAGCTCACCAAGCTCAAACCGGATCTAGTTCATTTTGCCATGACCGGTCATCAGCCAATCTTTTATCTCGGCAAACAAGTAACCACCACCCACGACCTGACGATGTTTAAATTCACCCGCAAAGGCCGCTTGCCGGGCTGGCTGCATTGGCTGCGCATGAAGGGCTACTGGCTACTGATGTGGCAGGGTCACTGGAAGGCTCAGAAAATTCTAGTGCCTACGCAATACGTCCGTGACGCTGTGGCGAAATTCCACTTGTTTACCAATCGCAAGATTGTCGTCACGCTAGAGGCTAGCGAACCACAGATTGCTGGCGAAGCGGTACAGCCCAGTGCCTACACTACTGGCCATTTCCTGCTTTACGTTGGTAGTGCGTTTCCACACAAGAACTTGAGACGATTGGTCAAAGCCTTTCGACTCATCAAGGAACAGCACCCCACCCTGCGTCTGTTTCTGGTCGGGAAAAAGGAATATCATGCTAAGCGCCTAGAAAAATGGGTGGCTGGTCAGGACGTTTCTGGGGCTGTCTTCACTGGGTTTGTACCAGACGCCGAGCTAAAGTGGCTTTATGAAAATGCCGCGGCCTATGTGTTTCCAAGCTTGAGCGAAGGGTTTGGGCTGCCTGGGCTGGAGGCCATGGTGCATGGTTGTCCAGTGGTCAGCAGCAACGCAACTTGCTTGCCAGAAGTATACGAGGACGCAGCGCATTACTTTGATCCATTAGATGTAGACGACATGGCTCAGAAAATTTCTGAGGTAATTGATAACGAAAAGCTCCGTTCAAGTTTGGTAGAAAAAGGCCGCAAACAAGCCGCCAAATACTCCTGGCGCCGCATGGCCGAACAAACCCTAGAAGTCTACAACCAAGTCCTAGGAACAAATTAGCACTAACAAACCACACCCTGAACAACCCAAAAGC
>CAYGDJ010000099.1:0-2107 GCA_964348625.1 uncultured Candidatus Saccharibacteria bacterium
ATAGAGGTCATTAATGGCATGTTCCAGAAATTCGGATTGTAACGTCGAAGGGTCGATGTTTTTCTCTACCATGACTAGCGGTGCTTTGCCCTCACGGAAACCAGGCAGTTTAACCTTTGGTGCCAGATGTTTGAGCACATGGTTTTTGATAGTTTGTAGTTCGGACGTTTCAGCCACAACCGTCATTACAGCTTGCGTGTCAGAGGAGGATTTAGTAGTTACTTGCATCCCAAAAGAGTTCCTTTCTATGAATACTATTCGTAAGAGTTGGTTTAGGCCCCATTGAGAAAGAGAACTCAAACGGGACACGTACAAACGTCTACTCTAACAGATCAGCCATTTTTATGCTACCCGCAGTAACAGCAAGCCGGAGACTAGGAACCAGGCAGCCTCTATCGGCCAGTTGCGAAAGTGCGTGTAGCGTTGGATGGCGCTGTGGAATTTGCTGATTGCCCCCAGTTCCTTGTTCGGTCTGCCACGCAGTTCGTTAACCCAGTGTGGAAACCACATCAGGTCGGGACTTGCCGCCAATATGCCACCGGCTACCAACAGAGGCCAGTTAACCGGCTGCCAAACGATTATCGCCAAAAGTATGCTGCCAGCCACCGCCATGTCGCTAAAAAGTATATACACAAACTCCTTCTTGGTGTGGTCGGGGTCTGGCGCATCGAAATGCGGCAGGGCGTCCAGGGCAAAATGTGACACCAATGCCACCGGCAGCATGGCCGGATGCGGAACCGCCGCCAACAACAGCGCTCCGGTCAGAACATGATTACTGGCTGTCACGTCTTACGGAAGTCTTTCACGATACTGACGATACGATCCAGCCCATGTCTTTCTTCGTCACTGGTAGACAGATTCTTGAGGGTGAATTGTTCGTCTTCCAGCTCTTTCTGACCGATGATCAGCACGTAGTTTGCACCTTTTTTGCTGGCGTTTTTGAGTTGCTTATCAAGCTTTTTGCCAGAGGTGTCTACACTTACATTGACGCCAGCATCACGTAGTTCGGCTAGGATCTTCTGCGCCTTGGCATAGACATCGTCAATCAGCACCACATGGAGGTCAGTCTCGGACTTCAGCATTGGCAATAGCCCATGCGACTCCAGAAAATTCTGCAGGGTCACATCGCCCATACCAAACCCGATGGTTGCCACTGGCTCAACGCCAAATAGTCCTACCAACCCATCGTACCGGCCGCCGCCAAACATTGAGCGGTTGTTGTCTGGGTCTTTGTCAAACACCTCGAACACGATGTCGGTATAGTAGTCGAATCCGCGCATCAGTGTGGGGTCGAATTCTAGATTGGTAATGAATGTGCTCCGTAACAGCTCGATGAGCCGTTTCAACTCCTGGACTGATTCGTGGCCGGACAGTTGCTCTGGTAGCTCATCTATAGACTGTGCTTTCAAAAAGTCAAAGAGCTGCTCGCTGGCACCAGCATCCCGCTGAGAAGGGCTAAATACCGCGTCTGCCTGACCGATGAATTCGGCCTGATCGAGTTTGTGCATTCGGTCAATTAAACGAATCAGTGTCGGCGTCTGAGTATTGTCCAGGCTCAGAACATCATGTAGATAGGTGTTGATGAGCTTGCGACTGTTGAGCTTGATGACGTACATGTCGCGCTTGGCACCGAAGGTTTGCATGACTTCATCGGCCACCTGGATGATTTCGTGTTCGGCCTCCAACCCTGGCACACCGAAGAGGTCGACATTCAGTTGCCAGTGCTCACGCAGCCGACCGCGTTGTGGTCGTTCATAACGCCATAAGTTTGGAATCGAGTACCACCTGAGTGGATAAGCCAGTTCCTGGCGCCGGCCAGCCACCATGCGACTGACGGTTGGCGTCATCTCGGGACGAATGGAAACCTGACGATCGCCGCGGTCAGTGAATGTGTAGGTCTGTTCGTTGACCACTTCTTGGCTGCTCTTTGACAAATACAATTCCAATGGTTCCAGAATCGGTGCATCATACTCCTCGTAGCCAAACCGCTCGGCGACTGTCCGCATGACGCCAAATATGTGTTTCTGGAGGCGCTTGTCTTCAGGATAGAAATCCCGCGCACCTTTATAGGGTTGAGTTGATAAAACCATAGTTACCTAGCAGTATA
>CAYGDJ010000100.1:0-2069 GCA_964348625.1 uncultured Candidatus Saccharibacteria bacterium
TGCTTGGGTGTTGGTGTTATCAGCGGGTTTTGCTTGCTCGGGGGAAGTTGCCGGCAGGAATATAACAGTTCCCAGCGCCGCAATTACGATTAAAACACTAATGATTATCAGTTTGTGCTTCATGTTGTTCAACATATGCTTCTGTATGACGGTTCAAAACTGCCGCAAAAAGAAATCCGCTCATAAGTACCAAGGAGTTCCTGGGATCTTGAAGCCAAAGAACTATAGCACTGCTGTTTAAAGTCCCGTCGGACAAGACTGGTACAAAGCTCAACCGCCTCTGTTTGCTCAGCCGGTTCCCAGAAAATATTTTCCGCCGCCCCATGGATGCAGTAAACCTGGTTTGCGGTTAATTTAGGGAAACTACAATCCCTTTCTATGTTGGCATTTAGGCCAGGATTCCGGGAACCAACATCCCGCCCCATGCTGGCAAAGCATTGCAGATGGTACCGTTGCTCTACCCCGTCGCATGTTTGGGCAACAGCCGCTGCATCCATATTTAGTTGGAACATGCGGGACGACTGGAAAAAGTAGCAGGTCGATCGGTACTTTTCTTCAACTGCATTACAGGGGTAATGCGGGTCTTTGCTCAACCATGAACTGACATGGTATTGGTTGTCTCCGCGTCTCTTAGCCTCATCAATTCCAATCGCACCCACGACATTTTCCATGAATACCCCGCTATAGCAAGATTCCAAGCCCCTTGGCAGTAAGTCGCAACCCCTGAGTGACTCCGGCAGGTCATAGTCGTTAAATGCCATCAACCCGTGCCCGATACCATGGAAGCATTGGTGGTCAAAAAAGGCCGAGGCGTCATTGTTGCAGATTGTTGCCAGACTGCCGGCGAGGTTGGCAGTGCCGTGCTCCCGAAAAAAGGCTTCGGTAGCGCCATGGGTAAAGCCCGACTGGCACTCGCTGTTCATGATAGTGAAAGCTTTGTTACCGTTTAGCTCGTAATATGTTCTGCCGATTTTGTGTACCCGTTGGTGGCAATCGACTTCCGGATGGGCTTTAATGACGGCCACCGCCTCGGCCGGTGTGTGGGTTTTTAGGTATTCTCTGAGCGCTTTGTCATCTTTAATGATCAGCTCAGGAGCTACATCTTCCACGATGAATTTGTTGACCACTAATACAGCAGCCAGCCCTACGGCTACGAGCAACGCAAAAAAAACAGCCAGTATCACGTAACCCGGCATGCGAAACCGCCGCTTTACAGCATTGATCGGTTTTAATAACTTCTGTTTCGTTGACGACTTTTTTGACACCTTCACCCCTGTTTTTTACAGAACTATTGGCTGTTTAGGATTATATAGGATTTTCGCACCTTATCACAGCAACAGACCGCCGTTAGCTGTAGATTTTTCTCATCTTTTCTGATGCCGTCTTATTTATAGCTATGAATTCTGCTACGATTCCTAGTCTCTGCCTGTATTATAGAATAAATAAGGAGAAAAGTTTTGTGGAAACACCAGATCCAAACCAAGTATTAATGGCGGAATTAACGCCGGAGATTGAAAAACTTTACAACCGCCATCTTAATAATGCTAAAGAATGGTACCCGCATGAACTCATTCCTTATGATCTAGGCAGAGATTATAAAGGTGAGCCGTGGCAACCAGAAAACTATCCGCTGCCGGATGCAGTGCGCAGTGCCCTGTTTGTTAACTTGCTTACTGAAGATAACTTGCCTTACTACTACGAAACTATTAACAGCCGGAGCCCTGCAAAGAACCATGTGTGGGGACAATGGGCTAGACATTGGACAAGTGAAGAAAACCGCCATTCCACCGTAATCCGTGATTGGGTTCATGTAACCAGAGCGCTCGATCCGAACGCCTTAGAAGAAGCCAAGCGGTCACAAATGCAGTTGGGTCAAGTGCCTGACCCACCAACCTTGCCGGAGCTTCTAGCCTACGTTAGTTTGCAAGAGCTCGCCACTCGTGTTGCCCACTCAAACACAGGACGCGTGTTGGACAAAGAACATGGCGGCAAGAACGTAATGTCACAGGTGGCGGCTGATGAAGGGTTGCACCACATTTTTTATCGAGATTTGAGCACCGCCGCCTTTA
>CAYGDJ010000101.1:0-2034 GCA_964348625.1 uncultured Candidatus Saccharibacteria bacterium
GCGTTATGCCCCAGCCTCTGGTGCTTTACCAACATTTTGACGATACTGATCCATAAGTTTTTGTTCATCAAAATTATCAAATTCGACAATATGGTTCCACGACGCCATTACAATCGGCTTCTCTTGGCCCTCCCTCGGCATAACTAATGCTTCTGATGACTGGAAATCCTTACGGGCAAACGGCTTTGTAAATAATCCTTTAAGCTTTTGGACCGTAGCTGGATCCGTATCTGGGCGGTAGCTTATGACAACGCCACCATGTTCAAGATTATGGATATAGTCCTGGGCGGGCAGTTCTACAGTATAAGCCTGATACGGAGCCACACCTGTATGTGGACCGGAGGTAGGGATTTCTGCTTTGTAATCTTTATACTCAGGCTGTCCTTGCCCAAGGTGATCCCGGCCTTCATCGGCCTGATCATGCCCCAGCCGGCTCACTGGCGGCGGTGCATCTTTCTTTTGAACGACAATCAAGCCAGCCAGTCCAATGACCATGAATGCAATAATTCCTATAAAAACTCTGTTTGACACGTTATAAACTCCGGGTTAAATAATACATAAAACAGTCAAACTGACAACAAGCAGGCTGACTTAAATATATGTATTAGGCCTAGTTTCGGAATTTACCGTATTCGAGTATTAGATCAGGTGGTCTACGTTTCAAAAATGCCCACATTAGGACAGCGAGCGCGAGACTATACGTAAAATTAGTCAACAGAAGCTGGTTCTGTAAGATAGCGAAAGCTGGATACGGATCGTTATCCTCTTCTTTGATTTGTGGCTGCTGTTGCTTGCCATTAACCATAGGTGTGCAAATAGATTGGCACGGGTTATTATGGTTCATCTTCATGCCCTCATGAGACTTAGCTTGTTGCATGAGAAGAGAATGACCTGCGCCAATCCCTAAAACAAGAATTAGTCCGGTGGCTAAAGCCATAAGTAATTTATGCAATCTTTTATGTATCATGACGATGTAGGTATTATATCAAATTGACCGTGTTGTCATTTTTATTGAAATATGTTGCTTCAGAGGACGTTCCTCTGTAGGTGTTTATTTGTGATAGTTTAATAAAAGGGCAGGGTGAGCGCACGACTGCAGCCATGCTCGATGCAAGCATCTGTGCGTGGCTTCGCTACGCCGAACCTGCGGCCCAAATCCGTGCTCGTAAATACACGAGCTAAAATAAAAACCACCTAGACGGTGGCTTGATATTTTACCTGGTACCCGCGGACGGATTCGAACCGCCGACACCCTGCTCCGAAGGCAGGTGCTCTAATCCGCTGAGCTACGCGGGCATGCAGCCTGTAATGTACCACAGATTAACAGATACGACTAGTGTATTCTAGGAGTCTTTGCGTTTGGTTTTGGGGCGGGGTTCGGGCAAGGCCTTTGGTGATTTATGCAATTGCTGTGTCTGATCTAGGATTTGCCGCAAGGTTTCTATGACGGCCTTGGCGTGTTCACGGCTCATACCCAAGCGAGACACGATCATCGGCTGGTTGCTCGGTCCGTTGGCCTGCATAAAGTTCAACACCACACCGAACTCATTGGTCTGGGCATGCAGCATATCGGTGTATTCTATCTTTATATTAGCCGGCAGGAAGATAACCGGAGCTTTGACATCTCCATCCAGCAGCAGGTCTTGTTGCTCATAGCCGGCCAGATCCCACAGATCGGTTGCTTCTTCGTCCCTCAGGTCAAAATGGCTGATCAGCAAGAACAAGATATCCTCCGCCGGACGAGCCGCACCAACTTCAAAACTTTCTAATATTTGGATATCTATCTCGACTGCTCCGGATACTTCGGCCAGGCTCTCTTGATGATTAACACGTAAACCACGCAGCCGTGCACCAAGCGTCTGGTAGGGTAACTGCCTCCGAGAGTTATCACTCATTAGATTCATGTTACGCCCCAAACAAACGTCTTGCAAGACATTTGGAATTTTCAATTATCAATTTACAATTTTCAAACTATACTATGAATAATGTACATACTTGAGAACGTCCCTTTATCCTCCTACTCCACCATGCGCC
>CAYGDJ010000102.1:0-2001 GCA_964348625.1 uncultured Candidatus Saccharibacteria bacterium
GTTGTGTATTTATTGGAATTTGCGGCGAAGTTCCTGGATGGCGTGGCGCCGGCCCAGCCAGAAAGCTATAACCAACAACGGCAGCATCAGAAACAATGGCCACCACAATACTTTGGTCACTATGATTGTGTTGGAAACTACTTCTTTGCCGTCCTGAGTGATCGGGCCATTGGCAATACCAACCAACTGCAGAAACGCCACGGCGCCATTGCTATCACTTGCCCGTATCACGATGTTATAAACCCCGGGTTGATCGTAGACGTGGGTGATGTCAAAGCTTCCCGGGAATGTTTGGGTGAACAAATCACTCGGCTTGCCATCTCCCCAGTCAACGCTGGCGGCATATGGACCGGTGCCGCCGCTGAGGATAATCGGCCAGGTCAGAGTCTCGCCCGGGTTGGCTCCACGCTTGGCGTAGTTACTGGTCAGGGTGGGCCGACTAATGCTGCCGCCCCGATTGTCATTGAACGTCACGGCCACAACATTCGAGTCCGGACCGGCTTGATCAAGCGCGTCGTAGACCCTGGCTACCAGTTCGTTCCTGCCGCTAAAGAGGTCAATGGTTATCGAATAGCTGCCGTCTTTACACTGGGCGGACCCTCCAAATACATTATTCTTAAACAACTTTACCAGCAAATCGCCGCTACATAGACCAGAAACAGTAACGGGGATTTCTGTGAAAACCTGGCCGTCGCGAGGTACGGCTATGGTAGCTGCCTGGGTTGGCGGTGCGGATGAGATGGTGGCCTCAAGCCCGACTGAGTCTGTATCCTCAGCCGCTCTAGTGCGTGTTGTCAGCAAGCCAAACAGCGTGCAGCAGACAAGCACCGAGATGATTAAAATGTAGGAATTTTTGAGCTTCATGCTAATGCTAATTTCCTATCAATACTAGCACAAAAACAGTACGTGATTTTCGGCTAGTTATTATCTACGACGGCTGGCGATGATCTTGTTGCGGCCAAAGCGCCGTTTGTAGAGTGCGTAAGCCGTCAGTGTCAGCCCGATTAGCAAAGCTACAATGAGGACGAGCAACCATGCAGGTATGTACCAAAACGTTGCCGTGTAGTTAACCACTTCACCGCCGTTGTTGTGAGTTAGGCTGGCAGTAATGGTGTAGCGACCAGGGGTTTTGATGTTCTTTACAATGTCTGCGAATGTTCGGCTACTGCTCGGCAGAACCACGCCACGAGGTTCGGTCACGTTCATCTCATAAGAGTAAACTTCCTTACCTCCCATGCCATTGATGGTGACCCGTCCAAAGGGCCGCGCAAACCCATTGCCGAGGTTTTTGATACTAACTGCTACTTTGTCAGGGGACTTTATGAAGAAGGACCCTGGACTGTCGCCGCGCTGGGCTTTGAGACTTTCAACCTGGATTTGTTCTTTGATCTCGCCACTGATCTCTACTAGGACTAGGTGAGCTACACTGGCGGTTAGGGACACTTGTCTTTGCCCAGACGATGCTCCAACACCTTTGGGCACCGCACTAAAGCGAACCGCACCGAAGTACGCGCCTGGCACGGCATCAACAGGTGCGTTGATGGTGAGCTTGACTTCTTTGCTCTCGCCTTTGGCAAGCTCTACGTCCTGGAGGCCCTCCAACATGCCTTCGAGTGTGTAGGGGGTGCGTTTGGAGGTATCTACAATGATTTTAGGTTCGCCAGATGCATTGTCTGATTCAAAGTCGTTCAGAACAGTTTTAGCAATAATGTCGCCACTGGTAATGTTTTTAATAACTACACTGAACATCTTACGCTCACCCGGAAGCAGTTGGAGCTCGGAACGTGGAGGTATAATCTGCAACCCACTGGCACCCTCCTGTTGAGCGTTGCTTACATGGGCAGGACTGAGCCCAAACAATAGAACTGCAACGATTACAACCAATAAGGCGCGCCATTTGGACATGAGATACCCTCCAGATACATTCATATTCGCCTAAGTATAAGCGTTCAGACCCACACTTGTCTACACAACTTTCGCACTTAGCGCTCAGTGCATTTT
>CAYGDJ010000103.1:0-1986 GCA_964348625.1 uncultured Candidatus Saccharibacteria bacterium
TGGCTTACCTGTTCACCGATATGTTGGTTGTGCCTTTATTGCCGGCTGCGTCAAAAGCGTTGACGGTAATGGTATGGCGACCTTTGCTAATACGACTGCTCCATTTGTAGGATATTGTGCTGCCTGACATTGAGTTCTTTAGCTTACCGTCAATATATATCTCCATCTTGGTTACGCCTATGGCATCAGAGGCTTTGGCGGCTATGGTGACTCTTCTATCAATGTAGGCTCCGTTGGCTGGAGATGTGATGGTGACTTCGGGTGAGGTTGTGTCGGCTGGTGGTAGGGTGGTTGGTGGAGGCAGGGTGGTGGTAGAGTTATTCACCGAGAAACTTACCGAAGTTTCGGTTGTGTACGAGGTATTGTAGGTCATTACTGCCCTTAAGGTGTGCGCGCCATCTGTCCACTGTGCCGTATTGAACGCATAGCAGCTCGTACCCGCCCCTCCGTCTCCGGCCAAACAGTATTCCGTAGTGTTCTCGGTATGGATTAGCCCGCCATCGAGGTAAAAATCAACTTTATTGACACTAGAGACATCAATATTCTGTTGTATGGCCTGTATGACAACAGCGCCCGACAATTGCTGCCCCTCGGTAACACCGCTTAGTTTTACGGCTGCTAACGGCACGTCTGCTGAGCCGCCAGCTGCAATGGCAGAAGCCTGGAAAGCCGCCCACGCTGGCTTCTTGCTGAAGTCAGTTCGCAGTAAACCAAAGTGCTTTTCTCTATCTGATGTGTCACTGGTATTTATATCACGGGGCTGATACCAGAACAGCGGTCCGGCCCAGGCGTATGTACTCCATTTGTTGAAAGTATCATTAACCATACGTGCTTGATCACTCTCTGTCACGATAGGCGCATTGCCACCAGTTGGAGCCCCAAATTCTGTGGCCCAAATTTTCTTGGCGCCGTCTCCATTCTGAGTCATAATACTTCGCAAACTCACCGGTGTCTCAACCATTTCCGACCAGGCGTTCATTTCGTGGTAACTGTTTGGACAACCTGTCGAGTCAAAGCAGTACGGATGGTGTCCGACGGCATCAAATTTGCCCTTTACAGCACCACCGTTGTAGGCATAAACAGCGCTCAGAAAATCACGCGGGTTCATGTTGGCTGTTGTGGTCGTTCCGGTCGGCGAAGTCCCTCCGGTTATGACAACAGCCCCGGAATCGACAGATTTGATAGCATCGTTAGCACCAATCAGTAGCTGCGCGTAGCGGCTAGGGTTCGGGTTAGGATTGGCTACGCTGTCTTTCCAGAAGTTAGTAATATTTGGTTCGTTCCAGATTTCCCAATAATGAACGCCTTTTGGCGCATACCGTTGTGCTGCTGCTTTGGCAAAGTTAGCATAGTCAGCCAAGTTTATAGGTGCGTACTTGTCATTGGTTGTTCCGGCGGGTCGAGCCCACTGCGGTGTGTAGCCGATTTTACCAAGTACTTTCATCCCACGGGCTTGAACCTTGGCAATAGCCGTGTCAGTTGCGTCCCAGTTGTATACTCCCTTAGATGTCTCGATCATGCTCCAGGTTATACTGAGGCGAACCCATTTGCTCCCCATATCCCGTACACTATCGAGGTCTTTGTCGGCGTCAGGATCGCCAACAATTTTGTAGCCAACTGAGACTCCATACCTGTCCTGGCCGGTGAAATCCAGCGGCGAAGCCTCGCTTTTCAGCAGTAGAAAAGCGCCTATAAAGGCAAATAGTAGTACAAAAGGTATTAATAATAATTGGTTTTTGGGCCTTCTGGCAATCCACCCCAGCAGAGTACGTTGGGGCTTCTTGGTTTTCTTGGTTTTTTTCATTTGTTTTGTTTTCTTCATTTTTTAATTTTTTAATAAATCAAATACATCGTAACATGGTTTATATCTACCGACAATAATACAACATTGATCCTATTTATAGGACATTCGCACTTTCTCACAGCAACATACCACAGTTAGCTGGCTGCAAACTGTCTATCTTCTCTCGGCGTAGCTAAGGCTAC
>CAYGDJ010000104.1:0-1980 GCA_964348625.1 uncultured Candidatus Saccharibacteria bacterium
CGGCTGCTGGAGGACCAGGGCGAAGTAGACACCCAGCTATACGATGGCTTCATAGAGGACAGAGCCGACAAGCAGAAAATGAGCGTTGTGCGAGCCGCCTCATCTGATGAGCTAAAAGGCTTGGACATAACATTTACCGATCAGCGTTTGCAGGCATTACTACCGCTTTATAAGGCACGAAATTTCCCCAAAACTCTGACAGAGGAAGAACGTGCCACCTGGCAGCAGTTTCGCGAACGCAAACTGTATGGCGGCAAAGAAAACAGCCGATTGGCCAAGTTTTTCAGCCGCCTCGGCGAACTGCAATCCCGTCCTGACCTGACGGGCGAGCAGAAATACATCCTGACCGAACTGGAGCTGTACGGCCAGAGCCTCATGCCGGACCTCTAGCCTTGCACCAGCTGGCCTGCCAACCTAAAGAATACCTAAAGGGCTGTTTCTTCGATTTCTGGTTGCGTAGCGCGGAGTTTTTGGGTGAGCTTACTTAGGTCGTAGTTCAATAGGAAACTGCCAAAAAACAACAGGGAAAAGAGAGCAATTTCCGTAAATGTGATTTGAAATTGTGTGCCAGGGACATGTCCCAAGACGATGAATTCGAGCATCAAAACCACCTCAGTTATGTGAGATAATGATACACCTAATTGCAAATACGTCAATATAATTGTTTAACGCTTGTGCTTGAGCCGTTGTTTTAGGCCATCCCAGCGGCCACGATTGCCCAGCAGGATCACGATGCCAAGAAAGGTTGTCGACACTCCCAACGAAACCAGCCATGGAGCGCTATGGCGCAACAACAGCCAGCCGCCGGCCAGGATCAGTAAGGGCGCGGAAACATCATAAAAGAGCTGCAGTCGAGGTGTAAAAACCATATCGCTAACCTGACCAGCAGATCGCCGAGTGAATTCCATGTAGCGTTCAGCCCAGGCGTGATTAAGTGAAAGCAGACCCAAGCCGATCAAGAACAAGGGAATTCCACCCGGGCCAGGTAGCCAACCGGTGGCGATTGACCCAATAATGAAGATCACCGCCAAAGTGTCGAGTAGAACTATGTGCCAGAACTTTATGACGCGCCTCATCTATGTTCAGTATACACCCTGCCAGGCTGAGGCAAGTCGGTAAGTACTGAACACGACACACAGGCAATTTTGTTGTAGATGATACAATTTTTGCAATCAAGCACAGGTGGTATAGTACAAAAGTTAGATTTCTCCCGAAATACATAAAAAAGAGATATTTTATGCCGAGAAGACATGGGAGGGGTAGTATCCCCCAAAGATCGCGACTAATAGCGAATCGCGAGGATCGCTCAAATCGCGCGAAACAAGCCTTCAGTATGTTTCGCCCGGTAGTTAAAGAGCAAAGCGATATCCTTTATTCACGCCTGAAACCACTTCAAGAAGAAGACGATATACCTGACTCACTAACACTTTACAACCATGATCACCACGCATCGATAATCCAAGAAAGGCGTATGCGTAAGGGATTAGTTGAGGGTCTTGCGGCTGGCTTTGCCATCGGCACTGCGCTTGGCCGTATAGAAAGTGGCTTACCAGGTAACGGTAGGGCAGGCTTAGCCGTTGAGTTCAAGGGTGTAGATGTAATAGGCAGAAATCGTAATGTGTTGATTGGATTTATAAAGGATGAAAAAGACATTCTTTCCCGCTCGAGAAAAGCAACTACACAAATTCTTGAAAGCATGGGCTTGCGTTTTAATATGGATAAATGTGACCACATTACTTTAGGCTACAGTGAAAGAGGACTTACGGCCACTGAACGTAAGCATGTTATACACACCACCGAAGAGGCTGTAATTGGGCTTGAAGTCAATCTTGAACCCGTTGTTATTGAGCATAATGGCCGCCAAATTCCATTAAGCGACACTAAGCAGCATTTAGGCGAGTAGTATCTAGAATTTTCCTCTGTTTTCAGGTATAATTATTCGACTTAAACAGAGGCAGTTGATGGATTCAATCAAGGTAC
>CAYGDJ010000105.1:0-1962 GCA_964348625.1 uncultured Candidatus Saccharibacteria bacterium
AAAGAAACTGCCATAAACCTGTGGAAAACTGACGAGTATGTAGCCAAGACAACCATCTCAACAGAGCTATGTTTCACTTCTGTCATATGGACGTTGACAATTCAAACCAAAAGTAGTATCATAATGTCTAAATCTAGCATGTTGCTAGGAATAAGGAGTTAATTATTCACCATGGATGTAGAAAAGCTGTTACAAGCATTTACGCCAGACGAAACCCTAGAACTAGCCGCCGCCTTGCCAACAGACGTTATTCAAGCTGAAGCCTTGCGCCGCGGTATTGAGTTGTCAGTAGCGACTGGCATTGTAGCTGTAGAAGGTAGCATGGCAGAGGCTGAAGCCGTCATTGAACCATCCGCTTCCGAAGTTCTAACCCCAGTCACTAAAGAATCTCTAGCTGAACAACTACCCTTTGCCTACAAAGGCTACGCTACCTTCCTTGAGATTATTAACGATGGTCGTAAGAAAGATAAAATAGAACTGGCAACCAAGGAAACGCTCAAAGCAGAGTACGACTCCTGGATTAGTAGCGAAGAAGGGCTAGACGGTGGCCTGGCATATGTAAGAGCAGCTATGGAAGCCGACCCTGAACTCATAGCAACCCTAACTGCTACCCCTAATGTTCTGGTTACTGCCGAAGAAGTTACCGATGCCGAAATAAAGTTTGGCGAAGGCCAGCCCTACAAAACCGAAGTCTGGTCAGATATATTGACTCGAAAGTCACGAGGCAACCCACAATATTCGCCTGAGGAGATCTCTGGCACCGATCCAGCAAACGGCAAAAGTGTCATGTTCAGTATCCGGCTGAGTAAGCCCACACCAGGCATGGGTAGTAATCGCCAGCAAAACATTGATAAGTTAGCCGAACTACAAAAGACTACCCCATCCGTTCGTTTTACTACCCCACTTGAAGCGGCCGTACACGTTCAAACACTGCGTGCAGGGGGCGATAAACTCGTTGGTCCAGGTAGTACGTTGGATAAAACAATTACAAGGTACCCAAATATGAAGCCAAGGCGGATCGGCAACCGGTCTTACGTGCCTTGCTCGTGTGTGTACGATGATGGCGGCCGTGGCTTGGGCAGCTCGGACGTTGTCGATGGCGATGGCGTCGTTGTCGTGGTGGGGTAAACTTAAGCCTTTTTGCTTCCTTTGTTCCTTTCCCCTTGTCTTTGCCTGAGGCAAAGACCGGACACAAATTTTTTGATAAACAAAATAAACAAGATAAACAAATAAACAAGGTCTCACCTCAATAAGTACATATTAGTATATAATAGTGTTATGCCGGTTAGGAATGTTGTACGTGTACAGATCCCAGATACTTTTTATCATGTGTACAACAGAGGACATAACAAGAATTTATTGTTTGCTGAGGACGCGGATTATGATTTCTTTGCATTTCTACTGGCCCGCTGTTTTGGCCCAAAACAGCTCAAAGATATAGACGGTAAACTTTTTCCTTGGTTTGGTGACCGGGCTCAAATTAACGCATTTTGCTTAATGCCTAACCATTTTCATTTGCTTCTGCACCAGTTTGACGATGAAAAAGCAATTTCAGCTGCAATGCAGAGTTTAGCAACCACATATTCTATCTACTTCAACAAGAAGTATGACAGACGAGGCTCAGCATTTGAAAGTGTATTCAAATCTGTACCAATCCAGAGCGACTCCTATCTCATGCACATTTCACGCTACATTCACTTAAACCCAAAGAACTACAGGCAATGGCGGTACTCTAGTTACAAGGACTATCGTGGCCAGAGCGTCCACCCCTGGCTCAGTATTACTCCAATTCTCGATCTATTTGAAAGTACGAGTGACTACAATAAGTTCGTTGATGACTACAAGCAATTACGAGACGAACTTGAAGATATCAAGCACGGCCTAGCTGACCATGGCATAACATACTATGCAATATAACCCATATTATGAGGTGAGACCTTCCAATCCTTCCAATCCTTCCAA
>CAYGDJ010000106.1:0-1956 GCA_964348625.1 uncultured Candidatus Saccharibacteria bacterium
ACATAAATAAACCCACCTTGGTTACTTTACAAAATTATAGCACAAGCTTTTTAATGTAGTAAACCCGGTGCTATAGAAATTAGAAACTAGCTTTAAGAATGATTATGCTATTTACTAGTTATTAGTTTCTAAAATCGGAGGTTTTTAGTGTTAGATGACCTGAAATACATACATGAACGTGATGCCCAGGATGCGCTGGGAATTGCCGAAAAACAGTGGCAACAACTCACCCACAAATTCTCAATGATCAATGATCAATTGTCAATTCCCCAGAATGTGGTGGTAGCGGGGATGGGCGGCTCGGCTTTGGCTGCGACATTTGTCAGTACTTGGCCAAGAGTGTCTGTGCCGTTTGAGGTCGTGCGAAATTACCAAATTCCTGGGTATGCTGACAAGAACACACTATTCATAGCCTCTAGTTACTCTGGTAATACCGAAGAAACCCTCGCCGCACTTGAAGCAGCCGAAGCCAATGGTTGCCAGATTGCCGTGATTGCCGCGGGCGGTAAACTGGGCGATCGAGCCAAGGAAAAAAACTATCCGTGGTACGAATTGCCTGGCAACATACAGCCCAGAATGGCGGTGTTTTATAACTTTGCGGCATTGACACAATTACTCGAAGCAGCCGGTTTGGCTAAGGGTGCGACCTCAGAGCTTCATGCCGCCGCCGATTGGCTCAGTAAGCAAATAAGCTCCTGGCTACCAACAGTGCCGGGCAAAGACAACCAAGCCAAGCAACTGGCGCTGGAGTGTATGGGCAAATCACCAGTGATCTACGCTGGGGCCAAACTGTTCCCGGCAGCCTACAAATGGAAGATCAATTTCAATGAAAACGCCAAAAACGTTGCTTGGTGCAACCAACTACCGGAGTTTAATCATAACGAATTCCTGGGCTGGTCCAGCCATCCAGTCGATAAGCCCTACACGGTCATTGACCTGCGTAGCTCACTGGAACACGAACGTGTCCAAAAGCGGTTTGAGATTACCGAGAAGCTACTTTCTGGCAAACGACCGGCTCCGGAAGTGGTGGAAGCGCAGGGTAAAACCATACTTGAACAACTGTTGTGGACAGTTGTGCTAGGGGACTTCGTCAGTCTGTACCTGGCACTGCTCAATGGCCTCAATCCAACACCAGTTAATTTAATCGAGAAGCTCAAAACTGAGCTGAACAATTGATGCAAATCCGCAGAAAAGACGACATTAAGCAATTAGGAACGATTCTCTCCATCTGGGCGCATCCCGATGACGAATCGTTTACTTGTGCCGGTCTACTGCGCATGGCTGTGGAAAACGGGCAACAGGTTATCTGTGTTACTGCCACCAGAGGTGAGAAGGGCGTTCAGGACGAGGCCCGCTGGCCAGCTGCACGGCTGGGGGAGATTCGCGAACAGGAGCTTGAGCAAGCATTACAAATCCTAGGTATTACCAAGCATCACTGGCTTGGTTATGCGGACGGAACTTGTCAGGACGTGCCCGAACAGGAAGCAGTGGCCAAAATAGCCGATCTGATCAAACAGTACCAACCAGATACCATCATAACCTTTGGTCCAGACGGACTTACCGGCCATACCGACCACGCCAGTGTTTCGCGCTGGACTGATCAAGCCGTCGATTCGGCTAAGTCCAGTAAAGTTGCAGTTTACCAAGTCGTTCAAACAGAAGCTGCCTACGAGCGTATGCGCAAAGCCGACGAAGAGTTAAACATTTTCTTTAACACCGACAAACCACCATTGGTTGACGAGGCAGCATGTGATATTTTGCTGAATTTAGAGGGGGAAGTACTTGACAAGAAATACGACTGTTTGCGCGTCCAACCGTCACAAATGGAAGCCATGCTGACACGTTTTGACCGCAATTACATCTGTAACATGCTGCGCACCGAAAGCTTCCGAAAAGGCCAGTTTAGATCGGCTGTTTCTTGAGCTTGAGTTTGTAGGCCAGATAGGCCACCAGCAG
>CAYGDJ010000107.1:0-1906 GCA_964348625.1 uncultured Candidatus Saccharibacteria bacterium
AGCTCGAGTTGATAGTGGTTTGACTGAAAGAGAGGTAGCCTTAGCTACATCGAGACAAGACAGACCGCTATCAGCTGAGGTTAGTTGGTCTGGGGGTGGGGGAGCTTTCTGGTAAGTCCAGTATAGCTTCGGATTTGTTTCGAATTTACTCTGTTAGTCGTGCTATCATAGAATGAACATATAGGTCAGGAGATATTCAAACATGTTTGAAACAATAATCGTGAAACCACTGTTCAATCTGTTGGTACTTATCTATTCTCTGCTGCCCGGCCATAATTTTGGTCTGGCGCTGATTGTCTTTACGATCGTGATCCGTTTCCTGATGTGGCCGATCGTCAGGAAGCAACTACACCAGACCAAGGCCATGCGCGAACTTCAACCGGAGCTAAAGAAGATCAAACAAGCCGCCAAAGGCGACCGCCAAAAAGAATCAGCCATGATGATGGAGCTGTACAAAGAGCGCAAGGTCAATCCGTTTGGGTCCATCGGTACGCTGGTCGTGCAATTGATCATCGTGATCGGTCTCTACTCTGGCCTGCGCCGGGTGGTCGACGACCCCCAGGCCATCGTGGACTACTCTTATGGCTGGGTACAGAACCTTAGTTGGCTGAAGGAGCTAGGTACGGACATCGGCAAGTTTGATGATACGCTGCTTGGTGTAGTCGATCTGTCCCGGGCGGCGCTGGACCAGGGCGGCGTGTATTGGCCGGCCATGTTGCTGGTAGTCGGCAGTGCGGCCACGCAGTTTTATCAGAGCAAACAACTGATGCCCACCGACAAAGATTCGCGGGGGCTTCGGCAAATTCTCCGCGAAGCCGCCAATGGCAAACCAGCTGATTCATCAGAAACCAACGCTGCGGTTGGCCGCAGTATGCGCTACTTCATCCCTGCCATGATCTTCCTGTTCACCGTTGGCCTGGCCTCTGCCTTGAGCCTGTACTGGTTTGTCGGCGGCTTGGTTGCCTACCTGCAACAAGCCCGTGTGTTGCGTCAGGATGTCACAGAGATGGAAACTATTGCGGATAAACCAAGCAAAAAGGACGTAATCGAAGGCGAAGTCATCAATAAAAAGCAGAAAACAAAAAACAAAAAACAATCCTCCAAAAAATCTAAAAGGAGGAAATGATGAACGAATCAGTCGACGAAGCGATTTTGTACGCCAAGAAATATTTAGAGGATCTGCTGTCTTTCTTTGGCTTGAACACCGATATCTATGCTACGACAGAGGACAACGAAGTCATCGAACTGCACGTTCCTAGCACCCATCTCAACGGGTTTTTGATCGGTCAACAGGGCGAAACCATGCGAGCCCTGCAGTTCATGGTCAGCAATGCATTGAAGAGCAACGGCTATGCCATCAACCGCATAAACGTAGACGTCGCCGAATATAAAAAGCAGCGAGCCGACCGCCTGACTCAGGTCGCCGAAGAGTGGCTCAGTAAAGTCAAAGAATCCGGCGAGCCCCTGCACCTCCAGCCCATGAATGCCGCCGACCGCCGAACCATTCACAAGCTTGCTGGTGACGAAGGCCTAGAAACAGAGTCCACAGGCGAAGGCCGCGACCGCCACATCATCCTGAAACCCTCAAGCTCTGGGCAAAAACTTGATGACAAAGAAGCCGACTCCTCCGAGGAAGAGTAGGACTATCATCAGCGTCACGAAGTAGCTGTTCTTCGGTAATTTGGCCTGGGGACTATCGGTAGCTTCTATGGGTTGTTGCACTGTGGTTGTATTATTCTCGGCTAGGACAGACGGGAAGCCGGTATTGTCTGGTTCGGGGACAGTTGAGGCAGTGGATTGGCCGACAGTATTTGTAGCCACTAGCTGAGGTGTTTGAATTGAGGCAACTACCTCTGGCTCATTGCCGGCGACGGTTTCTGGGTTATTCTCTGGCGGCTTGGAATCA
>CAYGDJ010000108.1:0-1905 GCA_964348625.1 uncultured Candidatus Saccharibacteria bacterium
AAAAGAAATGTCCGCTACTGCATTCCTAGCTGGTTATCGACAATTCCTCTAAGAGTTGACTAGCATCTATCTGTTGCTAGCGAATCATTACTGATTGTACTAGGGGCTCAAAATATTCTGAATTTACGGTTTCATAGTTTTCTGTTGCAGACTCCATGGCTATATAAATTGCGGTTGATCCGTCTTTATCAACTATAAGTAGCCGTCTTTTGACTTGCTTTTTGGATGGACCGGTATAGGTAAAGATCATCTCTCCAGATTCATGGTTTGCTATCTCAATCTCACGCTTAGTTTCAAGTTGAAATTCAGGAAATGTCTGGGGCAAGGATTTCTCGGCGTTAGAAAGTAGTAATGGGATTAGTTCGGCTTTTGTAAGAGTAGTTACGGTCCGGAGGCCCTCCTCGTAACTAACTCTTATTAGCAGGTCGGATTTTTCTTTTGAGCCATTTTGGAGCCTTACTATAAATTTGTCTTTTTTCTCTTCTTTTTTGAGCTGGACAGTCTGGAGTTTCTCAGAATATTTAAAATTAAGACTGGTTTTTTGATCGTGGAAATCAATAAATTTTGGTTCTTTATTCCCTTGTAGTATCCAGTAGCCCCCAATACTTAAAAGCACAATTCCCAGTATTGCTACACCGAGCCACCGCCTTTTATTCATAATGTAGAGTATACTCTGCTAGTTGTTAGAGTAAGAAATCTGTACCCAACGATCATTCATGTAGATAAGAGTCAAAGCATCATTTGGACCTATGGTGTGGGAAGCGGCCGAGAGTTCAATTACCCCTGATGCATCATAAATAACAAAGCTTGTCTCGTTAGTCCCATCTTGTTCGTTATTAACAATCACTACCACATCTCCGTCTTTTGCCCCGATTTCGTCTGGCTGATAAATAGTTGGGTTAGCATGGTTTGCTTCATCAATATCAAGCCTCAAGTAAGAAGCCACGATCGTAATAAAGTCATTTTCGTCATCATCTGTAAGAGTTACAGCCTGGACACCCAAACTAAGTTTGTCCTCTATAAATAAACCAGCTCCAGTTCCTGTAAGTTCTACTCGGTTGTCTGTGGCTTCATCGTATGCAAGCGTGGCGTCTTGGTCCAGGCCTAGTTTAATACCGTTGTTATCACCTAGGTAGAGATTATTAAACTCTGCGGTAGTGGAACCTATATCAATGGTGCCGGCCGCATTTGGTAGGATATTGCCGCTGGTGGTTATTCCTACTACTGCCGCAATGGCACCAGAGGAGTTAACCTGGAACAAATCACCATTGCCTACGGTTAGTAGAGCGGCTGGGGTGGCGTCGCCTATACCAACATTGCCATTCTCAAAGATAGCGGCGTAGTTGTTCTGGGCGCCAGAGGCGGTAGCGTATAGACCGACATTGGTGAGGTTATTGGCACCAGCTGATCTTGTGGAAGTATTGCTAAAGTAACCGCCGTAGTTGGTTAATACACTGGCAGTGGTATCAAAGGAACCGGCTTCAGTAACATTGAGGTTTTTGAAGTTGGCGATGGTGAGGCCAGTATCAATGTTGTCGACCTGGAGAGTAAAGGCTGAGTCGGTGCCGGCAGTAGCCGAAGGATTGCGGATGATGAGGGAGTCATCAGCTGTGCTTAGTTCAATGATGGTATCGCCAGTGTCGGTGTCGGCATCATAGGCCGCTTGCAGGTTACCGCCGCCACCGCAAGCCTGCCAAGCCAGTAACGAGCCGCCGCCGGTTTCGGAAGTTAGACAGAATTCGTCAGTCGCGGTACCTTGGATAACCAGGTCAGATAGAACATCGCCTATACCACCGTCCAGCACATTGAACTCAGCCGCCGAGACGTTAATAGCGTTAAGCACAAAGGCCGAGGAGGATGAACCAGTGAGAGTTAATGCACCCGTAGAGTTGCCGATACCGGTAA
>CAYGDJ010000109.1:0-1904 GCA_964348625.1 uncultured Candidatus Saccharibacteria bacterium
GTTATCTTTTGATGAATGGTTTTACTTTGGGTAGCTCGTCCCAGCTGGAGACGTAGCAAGGGCTGCGGAGACGGCGGATGGGCTGCCAGCGAGTCGCTAGATCTTCGGCTGCGTAGTGAACTTTGTGTTTGCCGAAGCGGTGGTTTATAGCATCGAGGCTGGCCATACGCGACTGTGCTCTATCGTGTCTTGCGGTATCAGTGTAGCCCAGTAAATCAGTTTGTAGCTGGCTGTCTGGGACAAAATCGTACAGCCAAACCCCTGCTCTGTGGTATGACATAGCCGGGTTGTATAGTTCCCCCAATACTCTGATAAGTTCGGAGATGAGCTTGCCGCTGTCTGCTGTCGGGGCTTCAAGTCGGATTTCCTGATTCCAGCTGCGGTAACCAGGCTTGTGTCTGTTGGTCATTATGAACAGACCAGCTCGGCGGGTTAGTTGACGATCTCGGCGCAGCCGGAAGGCAGCAGTTGCCGCAAACGTGGCAATGGCTGATTCCAATACGTTCAAATCATTAGTATCTTCGCCAAAAGTACGAGTACGAGCGATGCTTTTCCGTGTCTGATGTTCCAAACCAAGCGGAATGCAACTGATACCATTGAGTTCAGCCACCATTTGCCGGCCATGAATGCCCATGAGTTGCTGGGCGCGCTGTGGTCGTAACTGTGCCAGATTCCAGGCCGTACCAACAGCCTCTGCTCGTAATTTTGGCGTCAATCGCCACCCCACACCCCAAACATCCCCAACCGGGATAACTTGCAAATAGTTGCTCAGGGTCGGACCCTGAGCAAGATAGAGGGCGCCACCGGTTTCTGGGTGTTTTTTGGCGTATTCACTGGCTAGTTTGGCCAGGGTTTTAGTGGAGGCAATGCCAATAGATACCGGCACGCCGATCCATTTCAGGATGAGTTCCCTGACCTGCCGCCCCCAGGCATCGTAATCGCTGATCGGTAGTTCGCTAAGGTCCAAAAACGCTTCATCGACGGAGTAGACCTCTAACCGTGGCGTAATGGTAGTCAAAAGGTCAATGATACGGCGGGAGATGTCGCCATACAGCTCAAAGTTCGCTGAAAATTGAATCACGTTGTGGTCTTTGAACAATTGCCGGTATTTGAATGCCGGAGCGCCCATGGGGATGCCCAGGGCCTTGGCTTCGTTGCTGCGGGCCACGGCACAGCCGTCGTTGCTGGATAACACAACCACTGGCTTGCCTTCCAGGTCTGGACGGAAGATGCGTTCGCAGCTGACGAAGAAGTTGTTGCAGTCTATTAAGGCGAAAATAGTTTTCATAATGTTCAATCCTCAAGTTTCAATTGTCAATGAATGGCCAATGTTTTTAATGTAAAAATGATTGCGCATTAGTCCTCCTGTACTGATGGATTGTGGCCGTAACCACGCCGAATGTTACGGCGTCTTTGGGAACTTTGTGCTTGGGCGAGAGCGCAAAAATGTCCTCATGCCACCAAACCATCAGGTCATTTGAGCCAGCAGCCAGAGCACGGTCAATGATCACAATATCTTCGTCAAAGATACCCATCTCACGCCAGTTATCCCCGGCGATTCGCATGAAATAGGTACTGAGGCTGTGGGCGACAAGTAGCGTATTGAGGTTGAGATTCTGGAGTGAGGCATCAGTGGCAGGGTTGGGGAACCCGGCATGGATGGAGACGCCCTGCGGCGTGTTTTTGGTATCCATAACTATAGCTCCCCTAAAACAAAACTTGTTAGCATTTGCAGGCCGTCTTTGAACACAAAACGTTGGTTGCCGAGCGTAATCTGGCACGGATAGCTCTTAAAACTTTTGCCCTGCGCAAAATAAAGAGCATTAACTTCGATCTCTTGGTTAATCATTTTAGTCATAATTTTCAGGCTCCATTTAAAGGCCTCCTGCAAAATAAATCCACGG
>CAYGDJ010000110.1:0-1897 GCA_964348625.1 uncultured Candidatus Saccharibacteria bacterium
TTTAGATCGGCTGTTTCTTGAGCTTGAGTTTGTAGGCCAGATAGGCCACCAGCAGGTGGAGAACGAAATAAACTACCAGTATAACGGCCATGTCAATCAAGCCGAACAGGCTAAAGGGTAGTGTGGCCATAATTGCTCCGATGATGTAATCAATTTGGTCAAACGGAAACCAGCTCTGTCCGGCTGGGATATTAAACTGACGCTTAAAGAAACTACCCACGGCATCGCCATACAGTGCACCAAACCCCAGTGTTGCCCCAATTACCATCATTTCAACACCAGGCAAGAATGGCGCAATACGGACATGTTCGATTAGCTGAGGGTTTACCAGGTGGATCAGCAGACTGGTTAGCCCGCCGGCAGCTGTACCAATAACTGTGCCGCGCCAGGTTTTGTTGGCACCAAAGATTCGCTTACCGCTGTAAGATTTGCCAAAGTCCAGGGGCGTTTTCCAGAACCGCAAACCTGGTATTTTGTTGGCGAGCACCGGAGCGGCGTTGGCTACACCAGCCGGCAGGAACAATACTAGGGATTCGAACAAAGTCATCGGTGAGCCCGTCCGATTCGCCCACCTAAATTTCTTTGAAATTTTTGGCGGGTAAATTTGCGCAGGCGGTGGTATTTGGGGTAGAGCAGGGTGCGCAGACTTGGGCGATCCGTCATGGGTATGCCACGGGCCAGCAAACCCGGCAGGGTGCTCACAGTCGGCAACTCAGGTATAGAAGTATATGTCCTCCCCAGGCCGCGCAAGCCGTGGGCATCGCTGCTGGCGGCACCTGGTAAGCGGTTGAATTTGGCCCAAACCAAGGCTTGTTCGCTTTTGTTCTGGACGAAGGCTCGGCCATTGCAGACTTCTACTATGTCAATCTGCTCGACAAGTGATTCTAGGACAGCTGGGTGGAGGCCTTTGCGAACGGTTTCGAACGGATGCGGGATGTACACCAAACCGCCTTGTGACTTGATGGCGTCCATAGTTACCTTGGCGGATTGTCCGGGTTGAACCGGCTGACTCAGAAATAGTCCGATAATTTCACCCTCAATGCTCATGATTTCCTCACCTACGATGATCCGATCGCCAAACTCGGCATGTAACTGCAGGGCGACATTGATGCGATTATGGTCAGTGATGGCAATACTATCCAACACACCAGATTCCAAAGCCTTTTTATATTGTGCGACATTGATTCCGCCGTCCGGGGAGGCAGTTGAGTGCGTATGCAGGTCGATTTTATACATTAGAGGTGTGCCACCTCTTGTGATCGGTGTACCGTGATCAGTGGGCAGAATACAAGAATAGTCAGCTTGTTCACGGTTCTCGGTTCACTGTTCACTACATCAGCCTCCGGCTAATGCTAATCAACCGTTCAAAAGCAGTGTAAATAGAGAGCAGGGCAATGACGACGACGGCTATACTTACGTAACTGGTCAGCAACCCAACGACAAGTATGAACATACGGATCTCAAATCGGCCCAAGCCGTCCTGAAATAGTCGGTTGATTTGGTTGGCCGACAAATCCTTATCACGCACTGCTGTCTCGCCCTTGGCTTTGATATACGATACGCAGAGACTTGCACCGCAGGCCACCACTGACCATGCCGCCATGGTTGGGCGGCCAAAATTAATAGCACCGAGGGCTGTACCTGTATAGAGCATGACTTCTTTCATGCGATCAGTCGAGGCATCCAGTAACATGCCGCGGGCACTGGCTTTGTTTTGCAATCTGGCAAGTTCGCCATCGAGGGTATCAAACAGACCAAACACAACAAGCCCAATCGCCGCGTACCCAAAGTATCCGCGAGCAATCAGATAACTAATTGGAACATGGGCGATCAGCCCGATCCAGGTTATGACATTCGGATGCAGCCTGCCACGTGTCATAGTGTTCATAAATCGGGC
>CAYGDJ010000111.1:0-1849 GCA_964348625.1 uncultured Candidatus Saccharibacteria bacterium
TTGGTCTGGGGGTGGGGGAGCTTTGGGTAAGTCCAGTCGAAATCTGGTTCTGCCGGACATAGGCTCGATCACAATCTACAAGCGTCGTGGAGCCAGGTCAATTCGCCTGAGCATCCGCGAAAACACCGTACGTGTGACCCTGCCGTATTGGCTACCATACAAATCCGGCATTGAATTTGCCAAACAACACGAATCTTGGATACTTCAGAACCGCGTTATACCGGAGCTGCTGATAAACGGACAATCCGTCGGCAAAAAGCATCGCATGCGATTCGTCCACAATTTCCAGAGCACCAAAACAACTAGTCGTATCAAGGACGGACTGATCACTATCCAACTACCTCCAGGCATAACTCCTTCAAGCCCAGAGGCTCAGACCAGCGCCAGCCGTGCTGCTGTTCGTGCCCTGAAGCACGAAGCCGAGGAACTATTGCCAGCCAGACTGCGGGCATTGGCCGAACTTCACGGTTTCGAGTTTAAATCCGTAGGAATAAAACGACTTAGAAGCCGCTGGGGCAGTTGCAATCATCTTAAGGAAATTGTACTCAACTGCTTTCTAATGCAATTGCCGTGGCATCTGATCGATTACGTACTGCTGCACGAGCTGGTACATACCCGAATCATGGCCCATGGGCCCAAATTCTGGCAGGAATTAGAGCAGTACGTACCAGAGCTGCAAAAGATCAAAAAAGACATCCGCAAACATCGTCCGTTGTTAAATGGCATAAGCAATATGCAATAATAGAGCCATGCCTCCGATAGATGTAAACCTTGCGGTACAGAACGCAGAGCTAGAACGCGAACGTCTCACCTCCTTGATCAACAGCATGGGTGACGGCGTGCTGGCCATAGACGAGAACTTCAAGATCGTCATCAGCAACGGTGCCGCTCTGAATATCCTTGATATCAACAGTACGCTAGAGGGCAAACCCATACGGGATGTTGTGCATCTGGTAGACAAGAACAATCAACCTGTCGACTTGCAAAAAGTCATAATGGACACCAAAACCTCGACAGCCTCACGGGACTGGCGCATCAGCTACTCAGATAACGAAACCATCAACGTATACATCAGTATAGCCCCGGTCAGCCTAGGTTACGGCGAGAAGGGCATGAAGGGATATGTGCTGCTGCTGCGTGACATTACCCGCGAAAAGTCATTAGAGGAAGAACGTGACGAGTTCATCAGCGTTGTCAGTCACGAGTTACGCACGCCAATTGCCATCGCCGAAGGGCATGTCAGCAATGCCGAGTTTATATTCAAGAAGTCTGGCGAGAAGAACTTACTGATCGCCGAGACGCTAAAGCAGGCCCATGAACAGATCAATTTCCTGTCTGGCATGATCAACGACCTGGCTACACTATCCCGTGCCGAGCGAGGTAAATTAACCGTTGACGTTGAATCTATCAACGCCCATGAGCTCGTAGAAGATCTGGTGACCAACTACCACAAAGATGCCGAGGCCAAAGGGCTGGAGGTCAAAACTGATTTAGATCCGCAGTTGGAAATGCTGATGTCCAGCAAGCTGTACGTCAAAGAAATCCTGCAAAATTTCGTAACCAACGCCATCAAGTACACTGAGCGCGGCCATGTCACAATTGGTGCCCGAGCCAAGGAGGGCGGAGTGGAGTTCTCTGTGGCGGATACGGGGATAGGTATCAACAAGGCAGACAAGGAAAAAGTCTTCGACAAATTCTTTCGCTCTGAAGATTTCCGCACCCGCAAAAACAATGGTACAGGGCTAGGTCTCTACGTGACCATGAAGCTGGCCCGCCTGATCCACGCCGAGATTAGCCTGGAAAGCGAACTCGACAATGGCTCAACATTCACCATCTTCATTCCAAACCT
>CAYGDJ010000112.1:0-1839 GCA_964348625.1 uncultured Candidatus Saccharibacteria bacterium
ATGATAAATCGAGCAGTAAAACTCAGATGGCGTCGACGGTTTCGCCGCAGCCGGGTGGCGGTCGAAGATTTTGGTGTGCAGACAGAAGAAAGTCTGGAACGTCATCTGTTTCGGCGCTTGAGCCGGGTATACAGTGTTCGGCGGTTTATTTTGGCTTGGATCATACTGATCGGACTTATGATCACCGGCGTAGTATTGCAAACCAGGGGTTTGAGTAGTTATTATCAACGTCTTAGTCCTGTGCCTGGCGGTACTTATACGGAGGGAATCGTCGGTTCCTTTACCAACGCCAACCCTATCTATGCCAGCGGTGGAGTTGACCGGGCTGTTTCACGGCTGATATTTTCCGGACTGCTCAAATACGATGACAGCAACAATCTTGTAGGTGATCTGGCGGAGAACTGGGCAGTTGATCCATCAGAATTACGCTACACTGTTCGGCTGCGGCCAAATCTGCGATGGCATGATGGCCAGCCGTTGACAGTAGATGACGTGATCTTCACCTACGCTACCATCCAAAAACCTGATGCCAAATCTCCATTGCTGCCGAGCTGGCAGGGAATTGTATTGGAAAAAGTGGACGATCGCACCATGACATTTGTGCTGCCAAACTCCCTCAGTTCATTCCCTCATGCTCTCACTAACGGCATTGTTCCAAAGCATCTGCTAGAAACCACCCCTGTCAGTCAGCTTCGCTCAGAGCGGTTCAACACGGTCGCCCCCATAGGCTCGGGACCGTTTCGATTGGAAGCTATCGAGATTAGCGGGACCACGCCAGAGGACCGCCGCGAGAGCATCGGCCTGGTGGCTTATGACAACTATCACGACGGGGCACCAAAGTTGCAGCGCTTCACCATACATTCGTTCAAGACAGAGAAAGAATTGCTGGAAAGTTTTGAACGACGGGAGCTAAATGCCGTCGTCGGGCTGACCGGCGCACCAGATACATTGCGGAGTTTGGATGGTGTAGAGGAGCACAGTATCCCGCTGACTGGCGAGGTTGTGGTGTTTTTCAAGACCACCAGCCTTCAATTGAATGACGCGAAAGTCCGCCAGGCACTGGTCAAAGCAGCCGATACGGGACAGATCATTCAGGGTCTGGATCATCCGGTTATTGCTGCTCGCGGGCCGCTGCTAAGCTCACATACCGGCTATGACAAGAGTCTTGTGCAATTTCCTACAAATGTTGCCGAGGCAAACGGTCTGCTCGACGCCGCAGGATGGTTGATGGGACCTGACGGCATACGCCTGAAAGACGGCCAGCCGCTCCGTTTTACACTCTATGGCCAATCCACCAGTGAATACCAGTATGTGACTCAAATACTCCAAAAGCAGTGGCGAGCGGTTGGGATTAATGTTGTCATTGACCTGAAGGAAGACAATGAACTCCAGACAATCGTAGCCGAACATAGCTATGATGCGCTGTTGTATGGTATATCGCTGGGTACTGACCCGGACGCCTTTGCTTACTGGCACAGTTCACAGGCTGATCCACGGGCGGTCACTCGCCTCAATCTAAGCGAATACCGCTCCAGTGTCGCCGACAATGCCCTAGAGGCCGGCCGAACCCGCAGCGACATTACACTCCGGGCGGCCAAATACCGACCATTTCTGGAAGCTTGGCGCAATGATGCTCCGGCACTAGTTCTGTACCAACCGCGCTTCCTATATATAACCAATGGCAACGTCTATGGGTTCAACCCAAAGTTGCTAAACAACGCCACCGAACGCTTTAACAATGTCCATCAGTGGATGGTCCGCGAAGTCAAAACAAATAAATAGGACTTTGGCACTTTTGCGCAGATAACAGGGTGCAGCTAGTTGTAGCGAAAACTGTTT
>CAYGDJ010000113.1:0-1827 GCA_964348625.1 uncultured Candidatus Saccharibacteria bacterium
CGTTGAATAATGCCGCGTAGTTGGTATCAGCGCCAGAGACATTGACGTTCAGGCCAGTTAGAGTACTTATACCGCCGGTGTCGCCAGTGGCTTGGATATCTAGCCCGTAGGTGTTGATGGTACTGCCAGTGGTGGCACCAGTTCTGGTGACGTTTATCTGACCGCCGTATGTGTTATCTGTTCCTGAATCTATTATGCCGGTATCTACGACGGTTACCGTAAGTGTTTTTGTAGTATCGGCAGTAATTGAATTGGCGCTGCTGACAAGTTCGGATTGTCCATAGATTTTCATGCCACCCTGGTAGATGTTGTTATTCTGTATCGCCTGGTAGTCGGCCTTGCCAGAGGTCATGACGTTGTTGCCGGTGCCGCCACTACTGACCGCTACGAACACACCGTTGCCGTAGGTGACCGATCGCCAATTATTATTTGCGGCCGAAGAACGAATCGTCCAGGTAATGCCGTCGGGTGAAGTCATAACGATATCCCCTGTGGTTGATTCACAATTACTGCCGCTTACACCACAGGTAACTGCTACGAACAGGCCGTTGCCGTAGGTGACCGATTGCCACAGGCTATTCGGGATCAAGGTGCCAATCGTCCAGGTGACACCGTCAGGGCTGGTCATGACGCGGTTGCCGCTGCCGGTTTCACTCACCGCTACGAACAGGCCGTTGCCGTAGGTGACAGATCGCCAATCGTTATCCGCGGCCGAGGTCCTGCTGGTCCAGGTGGTGCCGTTGGGACTGGTCATGACGCGATCCCCTGCGGTTGCATTACATATAGTGGCGCTTACACCACAAGCGACTGCTACAAACAGGCCATTGCCGTAGGTGACGGATTTCCAAACATTATCTGCGGCCGAGGTACGAGTCGTCCAGGTGATGCCGTCGGGGCTGGTCATGACGCGGTTGCCGCTGCCGGTTTCACTCACCGCTACGAACAGGCCGTTGCCGTAGGTGACGGAGTTCCAACCGTTATTCGCGGCCGAGGTTCGGCTCGTCCAGGTGATGCCGTTGGGGCTGGTCATGACGCGATTGTCATTGCCGTCATAACTTACCGCTACGAACAGGCCGTTGCCGTAGGTGACCGATCGCCAATTGTTTTCCGCGGCCGAGGTACGAGTCGTCCAAGTGATACCATCGGGGCTGGTCATGACGCGGTTGTTGTTGCCGCCACCACTTACCGCTACGAACAGGCCGTTGCCGTAGGTGACGGAGTTCCAAAAGTTATCCGCGGCCGAAGTTCGGCTGGTCCACTCGGTACCCTTGGAAATAATATTGCCGACTACTTCTAGTTTCTCACCAGGCGTGGCTGTACCAATGCCGGTGTTGCCGCCCATCAGCCAGGAGTTGCCGCTGGCGCTCAGTTTGTTGACGTAGGCCGTGGTGACGGTTGGCGGGGTGCCGCTGGTCAGAGCAGAGCCGGTGTCAGTGTAACTGGCTATGTTGGTGGAAGCTACTAGGGAGGTAGCACCATAGCTGCCACTGGTAGTAGTACGGTAGACCTTGTAGGAACTAGCACCGGTTATGGCTGCCCAGGACATAGCACAGGAACCAGTGGTACCGGAAGCGATGGTACAGGTAGACTCTGGAGAGCCGATGGTTTCGCCTACACCATCTAGAGCTGTGACTTTGTGGTAGTAGGTGCCGGCGGCCAGGGTACCGTCAGTGATAGAACCGGTGTCGGTGATAGTACCCGGGGCGGTCATGTCAACGGCTAGGTTCTTGGTACTGCCTAGGGTTAGGGCTTGTTGGGGGCTGGTGGTGCCGATACCGACGTTGCCATTCTCAAAGATAGCAGCGTAGTTGTTATCGGCTCCGGTGG
>CAYGDJ010000114.1:0-1651 GCA_964348625.1 uncultured Candidatus Saccharibacteria bacterium
GAGAAGACCAAACGCTACCGGTTTTTTGAAATGTTGCCGGGGTTGCTGACGTGGTTGACGCTGCTGTTGCCAGGAGTTTTGAGCTTTTTTAATGCCCGTTTGGCAGTGTTTTTCATCCTGGCGTACCTGTTAATCTGGTTTGCCAAATCAGTCGGGATAAATGTGCGGGCGTTGCAGGGTTATCGGGTTCTGGAACAGCACAAAAAATTGCCTTGGACACAGATGTTGCACGACCTCTCCAGTGGTAAGCCGGCTCAACCCGATCGACATATCCCCACCTGGCATTATGAAAATATCCGGCGTATACAGGAGCAGCCCACCCCCATTTCCGCCCCTGATATTGTTCATGCCATTATCATCGCCGCTTACAACGAAAACCGTGAGGTGTTGGAGCCAACTATCAAATCAGTCCTCAGTTCTGATTATGATATGAGCCGAGTTATCTTGATCATCGCCTACGAAGCCCGCGATGGGGCCCAATCAGAGAAACCATCCCAGGATATGGTGGCGGAATACGGTGACTATTTCAAACACGCCATGGCAATCAAACATCCGTTGACTCCCAAGGAAGTACGGGGCAAAGGCGGCAACATCACCCATGCTGCCCGCAAACTGCAGGCATATCTCGAAGGCGAGGGAATCGATCCACTAAACGTCATAGTAACAACGCTGGATAGCGATAACCGCCCGCACCCCAAATACCTGGCTGCCCTCAGCTACGTTTACGCTGTCACCCCTGATCCACTATACGTTTCGTATCAGCCGATCCCGATGTTTACCAACAATATATGGGATGCTCCAGCGCCCATGCGGGTCATCGCCACCGGTAATTCCTTTTGGAACATCATACTCTCTGTTAGGCAGCATATGATCCGTAATTTCTCTTCGCACGCCCAGAGCATGCAGACCCTGATAGATACCGACTACTGGTCTGTCCGAACCATCGTGGAGGACGGACACCAGTTTTGGCGTACCTATTTCCGCTACGATGGCAAACATGACGTCTACCCGATATATTTGCCGATCTACCAGGACGCGGTGTTGTCTACTACTTATCGTAAAACCATTCGGGCCCAGTTTGTACAGTTGCGTCGTTGGGCTTGGGGCGCCTCAGATATCCCTTATGTCGTCGAGAAAGGATTTTTTACACCCAACAGCGTACCCAAACTTGATCTGATCTTTAAGTTTTTCCGCCTGCTGGAAAGCCACTGGAGCTGGGCAACCGCTCCGCTCATCCTGGCCTTTTCGGCATTCATTCCAGCACTGTTAAACCCAGATGATTATGCGGCCATCCAGCTGCCCATAATCGCTAGTAATATCCAACGAATTGCCCTGACTGGTATTTTCATCACATTATTCTTGAGCCTTAAATCACTGCCTCCAAAACCGAAGCGCTACAGGTCTCATCGAACGCTTTTCATGGTGCTTCAGTGGGTGTTGCTTCCGGTCACGTCGATCGCATTTAACTCCTTGGCGGCACTGAATTCTCAAACCAGATTATTGTTCGGTAGATATCTTGGCAGGTTTGATGTAACCGACAAAGCCGTGGTGACCGAGGACAAAAAGCGAATCATCTGATGGGTAAACAATAAATAGCAAAAAGTAAATAACAAAAAACATAGAGCAAGCAATAAAAATTAAAACCCTACAC
>CAYGDJ010000115.1:0-1629 GCA_964348625.1 uncultured Candidatus Saccharibacteria bacterium
TGGCCGGTGGATAATTAATCTGGATGGTATGCCCCTCTCCGAGCGGAAAGTTCACACACTTTCCTGTTGCAGTCGTTGAGCCAAGACAGTGAATACCGCCGTCGTACCAGCTAGGGTCACCGGGGTTCCAAGATTGTAATCCACTACTCAAAGTTAGCCAAACACCACCTCTGCCACCTGGATGAGCCGTGCCGTCAGCATTATGCCAACCAATACCATTGAGGCCGGCGATGCATTTTCTAGTAGAATACGGTGCGATATAGAAAGGGTTGGTAGCACAATCTCCGGCATAATGAGTGGTACCAGTCCCGCCGGTGTACACATTCTGCGTGACCGGGGTGTTGTTAAAAATATCTAATATGCCGGGTGGTGGGGGTGGAGGTGTAGGTGTAGGAGCTGGTGGCGGTGGTAAATAGCCAAAACAAAACCAACCAACATTCGTGCCAAAGTAAAGGCCTGAGGCTGCGGGGTAAACACCGTAAGACCCCAGATTATTAAAATCTGTTTGAGCCTTGGATGTATCAATTGCAGTCGCTCTACCGTGATCTACAGACCAGCCCGAGCCGAAATGCGCCGAGAACTGAGGGGGCCCCTCATACACAGAATGATAGTCATAGATCATACCATCGGAATTGCTATCATAAATAATAAAAGCATAAACCTTTGTGGCGTTTGCACCGGTGCATGTTGCTTTGGCAGCATCCCAACTAGCGCCGTTTCTGAAGCCATCGCTTGGTCCAGCAGCGCCAGCACCAGTCAAATCATAAATGGCCCAACCCCAACCGTAGGTTGAGTAGTGACCAGTACCGCTACCGCCGCTATCGCCGCCAGACCCAACCCCGCCTGCCGCGGACACAGTACCGGGCAAAATCAGCGTCAAAAGGGTTCCCATCACAGCTAAAACCGCCGCCAACATTACAGTGTTCCTAGTCTCTCGGTAGAAAGACTTAGTCAAAAAAGTCGGCAGGCTGTAGCTTGTTCTCATCTCAACCTCTCAAGGGCTGCTTGCGACTGCTTAGCAATGTCCAGGTGGTAGCTGTTGAGCGGATCGACGTTGTCTATGGCCTGTTGGTAATACTTCTTGGCTTGATCATTGTAACCAGCCTGCTCAGCAAGCCCGGCCATAGCCCAGTAAATTACCGACTTTTGGCCACCCCCATCGGGGTTTTCTTGTTTTTTATACACTTCTAGCGCCCGGGCGAAATACTTCTTGGCCTCCTCGGGGTTATCTTTCTGTGTCAAATAAGCTACGGCCAGGATGTGTTCAAAATTATCCGGCTCTAGGGCGAGTGCTTTGTTGGCGTGTTCTAAAGCTGCGGTTGTGTTATTTTCTCGCACGTATTTGTTCATTAGGGCTTGTTCTTCCTTGATTTTGGTAGCGGTGTCTGGCCTGTTTTTGTTCCAGAGAACAACTGCGACTCCTACGGTTACAACAAACAAAACCAAAATTAGTCCTACCCACATAATCTGTTTTTTGGTTTTTGGTATTAGGTTCCTGACAGAACGGGGTCGCTTATTAGAAGCTGGCGAAACTGGTTCTGTAACTGATGGAGTTGTCTCAGGACTAATCACAAAGCCAACTTCCGTTACGGATTTTTGGCTAGCCGTGTCTTTGCTGACCTCTTTTTG
>CAYGDJ010000116.1:0-1604 GCA_964348625.1 uncultured Candidatus Saccharibacteria bacterium
GTGCTGGCCCGTGTCGACCGTCTGGTGTACGGGGCGGATGATCCCAAGGCCGGCGCCTGCGGATCGGTCTTCGATATCGTCCGCGAGCCGAGGCTGAATCATCGAATGGAAGTCGTCGGCGGAGTGATGGGCGGGGCAGACACCGAGGTCGATGCCAACACCAAAAACATTGTCATCGAATGCGCCAACTTTGACATGTACGCAATCCGTCGAACCGCCATGGAACATGGTTTGTTCACAGACGCGGTGACGCGCTTTACCAAGGGTCAAAGCCCGCTCCAAAACGATCGGGTGTTGCATAAAGCCATGGCGATGACTGCCGAACTGGCCAGCGGGCAACAGGCCAGCAATGTTATGGACATTAACCATGTAGGCCAGGCAGAAAACGTCACCGTCCACACTACTCAGGCATTTGTGAACCAACGTCTTGGCCTGTCGTTGACTGCTGAAGAAATGGTACAGTTGCTTGGAAACACAGAATTTATCCTGGGAGCGGAGCAGGAACGCTTTGCGGTCAGAGCGCCGTTCTGGCGAACAGACATTGAAATCCCAGAAGATATCGTTGAGGAAATCGGTCGGCTGTATGGTTTTGATGATCTGCCGCTGGATTTGCCAGAAAGTTCTATTAAACCCGCCAAACGTGATTCATTGCTAGAGCTGAAATCCAAAGTTCGTGATGTGTTAGCCAAAGCCGGTGCCAACGAAGTTCTGACCTATAGTTTTGTAGATGGTAATTTGCTGGAGAAAGTCGGCCAGGATAACCAGCTAGCCTTCGAGCTTAGCAATGCCTTGAGCCCTGATCTGCAGTATTACCGTGTCAGCCTGATCCCAAGCCTGCTGGAGAGGACCCACCCAAACATCAAGGCCGGTTACGGCGAATTCGCTCTGTTTGAAATTGGCAAGACTCACGCCAAAGGCCATATGGACAAGGCCGAACCAGAGCTACCGAGAGAAAATAATGCCGTCAGTTTAGTGTTTGTTGCAGATGAGAAATCGGCCGCTGTATATGACGGTGCGGCATATTATCAGGCGCGTAAGTATCTGGTGGCTGTACTGGCTGACTTCGGTGTCCTGCATGTCGTCAAATTCGAATCGCTGGCCACGGCCGATCTGGGCGAAAATACATGGCTTGCCCAGCTGGTGGCACCGTACCAGCCCAATCGCAGTGCTGTATTGCGGGATCAGAAGGGGATAATCTGGGGTGTCATCGGAGAGTTCAAGGCTTCGGTGCGACGGAATTTGAAATTGCCTGATTTTGCGGCCGGGTTTGAGTTTGGCCCATTACTGCTGTCGCAGTCCCCCGAAACTGGCCGGTATGTGCCGCTGCCAAAGTTCCCCAAAGTCGAGCAAGACATTTCGCTCAAGGTCCCGGCCGATTTGCCCTACGACCAGTTGTACGATTTCGTTTGGGATGAGTTAGGCAAGGTTTGCCCGAAGAACAGCTTTCCAAACCTTGGTCCGATTGATATTTATCAACGCCAGGACGACCAGAAGCACAAACAAATTACATTGCGTTACACGGTTGCTTCCTATGAACGGACGCTGACGGCAGAGGAAGTGAACGCCATGCTCGACACAGTTGCGGCTGCTGCCAAAGCAAAATT
>CAYGDJ010000117.1:0-1594 GCA_964348625.1 uncultured Candidatus Saccharibacteria bacterium
TTAGCTTGAGCGACCAAAAACAACGTACCGTGCGCAACGCCGACAAGCGCCGCAGTACACGGCCAGTCTCACCCGTACAAACTTCCGATGAGGAAGCTTCGGCGGGCAAGCCTGAAAAGCCAGAAGAGCCGTCCGAAGAAATAGCCGAAGCGGCTACTGAGGCTGAAACATCCGCAGAAGTCGCGGTTGAGCCGGAATCAACAGAAGCAACTCAGGAAACTGCAGAAGAAAAACCTGAAGAGTAAAATCCGTTCGCAGAATTTGCTATAATAAGCCCACAGTCTGTAACTGAAGGAGCCAGATATGAGTACCATCGACCAACAGTTTATCGAATTCATTGTCAAATCACTGGTAGGAAACCCCGATAGTGTGCAAATCGAGCGCCGGATAGACGAAAAAGGCGTGTTGCTGGAACTGACAGTTGATCCAGAGGATCTGGGTCGAGTGATCGGCAAACGTGGCGCCACCGCGCAAAGTTTGCGTACGCTATTACGTGCCCTGGGAACCAAAAACGATGCCCGCTACAATCTAAAGATTGTCGACAACGGCGAACCAGGTGCTGGCGGCGGTTCACCTAGTCCGGCACCCACCACTGACGACACATCCGATGATGACGAATCAGTAGATGTCACCGAGCCCCAGAGCGATGTCATAAGCAAAACCCGCAAAGAGCTTGATGACATGGATGATTTAGATATATAATACTGATAGTTCCCATAAAACAAATACATCAAATGGCTCATGCGAGCGATCTGAAAGGATCGGGGCCTTATGTGACTAAAAGAATCCGCTCAGGCGGATTCTTTTAGTTGTGGTATAATAATTTCAATGAAAATTCAAGTAATCAGCTTATTTCCTGAGATGTTTCCTCCCGTACTGGAGACCAGCATGCTCTGGAAAGCCAAAGACCGCAGGATTGTGGAATATATCTATATAAACCTGCGGGATTACGGCCTGGGCAAGCGTAAAACCGTGGATGACACGCCCTACGGCGGTGGCGACGGCATGCTGCTGAAACCCGAACCTCTGGTGGCGGCGATTGAAGCCGCGAAAGCTAACGACCCTGAGGCGTTGGTAATCCTACCAACCCCACGCGGCAAACCTTACAAACAGTCTGACGCAAAAAAACTGGCTACCCAGTCCAGAGGGCTTATTTTGGTATGCGCCCATTATGAGGGCTATGACGAGAGGATAACCAAATGGGTCGATGAGCAATATTGCATAGGCAATTACGTTGTAACCGGCGGTGAGTTGCCAGCCATGATAATCATTGATAGCGTTGTACGGCTTCTGCCAGGCGTGCTTGGCGGCGAATCATCGGCTGAAATTGAGTCATTCCAGCAAGACGACAAGACCGTAGAGTTCCCGCAGTACACTCGTCCTGAAGAATTCAGAGGAATAAAAGTCCCAGATGTACTGCTAAGTGGCCATCATGGCGAGATAGAAAAATGGCGCCAGGCACAAAAAGGGAACATACTGGACTTACCCAAAGCTCCCCCATCCCCAGACCAACTAATCTCGGCTGATAGCAGTTTGCTCTCTCTCGATGTAGCTAAGGCTACCTCTCTTTCAGTCAAACCACTATCAACTCGAG
>CAYGDJ010000118.1:0-1583 GCA_964348625.1 uncultured Candidatus Saccharibacteria bacterium
AAGTAGGCTGATTTGCTGAACGGAAAGGACAGATAGGCAAAACCATAGCCTTCCCGGATGATTTCGGCTTGAACTAATTTGCCGTCAGGCAGATAGACGTATCGCAGTAGTCGGTTGTAGCGGTCGCGGTTCTGGCTCTGATCATCTGACTCCAGACGCACCGGACGATTGCCAATTAGTTTTTTGGTGAAGTCGCTGGCTGCCTGGCCAAAACATTGCACAGGTTTGCGAGGATCGTGGGTTTCCGGCGTGTCGACGCCGATCAAGCGAACGCGCTCAGACTTGCCGTTCATATCTACACTGATCGTATCGCCGTCGGCAAACTCAGTTATTCGGTAGTAGCCCGGACTGATGCTACCCAAAACCCCAGGCGGCGTAGAAGGCTGGTTCAAATAGTACCCAGCCAAGCCGATAACTACAGCCAGCAGCAAACTTATAAATCTTTTCTTTTGTCGTTTGGTCATAACCCTAACTGACGCATGACGTATTCTGACGTGACTTTGGTGCCGTCGATCTCTAAGTATTGTTCGTTGTCTCGCGGGGGCTGCAAGTTTTGGCTCATTCGTTCAAATGTCTGGTGCGACATGTTGCCCAATATACGAGTGGTTTGCAGATGAGCGCCGTCAATGGCGCGGTCCCGTGCTACGTCTTTGGGGGTTCTGACCCAGATTAATTTGACGTCAGAATTGTGCGCCGCGGCAATTTCCCGCATGTGCCTCCGATCTTTGTAGAAGTTAAAATTTGTATCAAATATCACACTGTTGCCAGCGGCCAAAAGTTCAGCGGCTTCCTGGTTGAGATGTTTGTAAAGTTTCAGATTTTCCTGGTGGTCGTAGGTTGGGGTTTTGAACATTTCGCGGCGAATCCGGTCTGCCCACAAGTGCGTAGCGCCGGTCAATTCATGAATGACTTTGGCAGTCGTGGTCTTCCCTGACCCAGGGTAACCTAGCATCAAATAAAGCGTTGGCATGGGTACATTGTACGCTAAAAGTCGATGCCTTTGTTGGCTAAGAATTTGTCGTCGAAGTGGTGACGCAGCTTGGTCATGTCAGTGGCTATGTCGGCGTGTTTGAGCAAATCCTTCGGGAAATTCCGGCCGGTTAGGCATAGGCTAGTGTTTGGCGCTCTTTGCTTGATCAACTTTTCTAGGTATGTCCTTGACAGCAGGCCGTCGTGGACGGCATTGTTGATCTCGTCGCAGATCACCAGGTCGTATTTGCCACTGGTGGCGCACTCCAGGGCAGTCGCAAACGTGTCGACGGCGGCCCGCTGGTGCTGTTGCTTGGTGATGTGTTTTTCGCTGAGGTCACCGGCATCGTAGAATCCTTTGCCGCCTTTGTAGAAAAACAGCTGATCCTCATAAACCGGCATGATGTCACGGATAAAGGTGTGCTCGCCAACGCCCCAATATTTGATGAACTGGACGAACGCCACGTTCCAACGGTTGCCTAGCGCCCGGGCCATTAGCCCCACGGCGGCAGTAGTCTTGCCTTTGCCTTCGCCAGTATAGACAACTACCACTGACTGCTTCGTCTTATAATCTTCAAAAGCCATTACGTCTAGTATAGACGATTAGGCCGCCG